>DBCW01000095.1:0-4703 GCA_002293265.1 Eggerthellales bacterium UBA948 | reverse complement strand
ACTCATTAAAATCGGTGCAAAATAATCTCTTAACGCCAACGTCAGACGCTCTATTAGACATTGAAGTTACACCATCTTTGGCAACAAATTCTACCCAGGAAAATGCCAGAGTACTGTGGGATTGCTATATCACAGACGCTGCCGGAACCAGCGTATCAATTGTCTTAGATGACTCAACCAATAAGATGCTTTCATTTAGCATGAACGCCCGCATTAAAACAAACGACGACGATAACGATGCTTACGGAGAAAACTTCGATGAGTCAGCCAGTAGCGATGGAGAAGTTTATGCTACTAAGAATGTATTTGATGAAGATACTTTATGGAGTTCGCTTGAAACGTATGTAGGTACTCTTAAGAACTATTACGGGTTTAAAGAAGCGCGACTGCTTAATATTGCTGAAAGTGACAACTATTACAGTGACAGCTCGATCTTAAATACGGTCGTTTTTATAGACGGAAAAGGATCTGAAACTGAATGTGAGATTGTGTTATCTGCCGACTCTTTTTTACAAGTTTACTTTAACGGCTTTGGAAGATCAAAAGCTTCAGTGAATCTCACAACTACAGTTAATTAGGGAAGCACCGAAATAACATCACCGGTTAAATACTTCTTACATTTTTAATCGTTATTTGGATGATGCCGTTTGGCTGGCACTACCTTGGCGATAAGGTGAAAGAGCGCGCTATCCTTTCTTTAAAACATGAAAGTGAGGTTAACGATGGCTAGAAAATCAGACCATAACAGTCCAAAGAGCGATCTACAAACTATAACTCGTGAATATCTTAAGCAGAATATTCATTGTGAGTTAAAAAACTGCTCGCAAGGCTTATCAGCCTGTGAGCAAAGCCACATGTTACCGGGTGCAGCTTTGCTCGCAAAGACTCAAGAGGAATCAAGTGCAGATTTCTATGATGAAGATCTTGATAGAAATTATGCAGCGACAAGCCAATACGCAGCAAGCCTTCACGGTTCTCATATTTTAGCCGTGGCAGTTTTGGCTTTGCTGTTTACGCTTATGGTAATGCTTATTGTAAGTAAGTTAATTTCTTAGATTATTTGCTGTATTTATTAGCATTTTTGCATATTTTTCCGCTACACTTTAGCAGATCAGTGCTTGCAACAGGAAGGTTAGGATAATGGCGAGGCGATGTGGGGCGTATAAGATAAGGCCGGCTTACAAAACACGAAAGATATCGGCATTGGCAGCAATTTGCTTATTAGTATTGTTTACATTACTAATCTTTCTCACTCAATTTGGCTTATTAAATGCTGCTGATTATGTTCGTTCAACAACAAACAATGAAAATCCGGCTCCAATGAGCGTTATTGATAATAACCAGTCCAAAGACGAAGTGACTACACCTCGCACTGATGACTCACCGGTACTGCTTGATGATAATCAATCTTATCACTATGAACCAAGCGTTAATACCTGGCAGCTCATCTTAGTTAATTCCACTAACAAATTGCCTGAAGGTTATGCGCCAGAACTTGCCACAGTTGACCAAGGATATGAGGTGGATTATCGATGCCGAGACGATCTACAGCAAATGTTAAATGATTGCCGAGCAGCTGGGTTTAACCCATGGATATGCTCTGCATACCGCACCGAAGCTACTCAACAATCCCTTTTTAATAACAAAGTAGCTAGCCTTCGGTCACAAGGGTATTCGCCTAGCGACGCAGAGCTTAATGCGAAAAAACTTGTTGCCCCGCCTAATTACAGCGAGCATCAGCTTGGTTTAGCTGTGGATATTGTTGATGCGAATTATGGAGCACTTGACGACTCGCAGGCAAGTAGACCGGTACAAAAATGGTTGATGGAAAACAGCTGGCGTTATGGGTTTATCTTGCGCTACCCGGCGGACAAAACAGATTTGACCGGTATAAGCTTTGAGTCATGGCACTACCGCTATGTTGGCAAGCAAGCCGCAAGTGCAATATATGAGAATGGTCTTTGTTTGGAAGAATATTTTAGTAGCGCAGGCTACGCACCCGTTTTTATGGCGGACGATGAGTCTTTCGGTTAGATTTTTACACCCCTTTACTATTAGGGAAGCACTGATTTATTGCCGGTGGGTCATCTTCCGCCCAGTTTATGGTGGCAGAAGAAACAAGCGATAATAACTGTTTTTCGAATATTTTAATATGTTAAACTTGTAGTGAAATCAGTACGCACATTGTTGCTGTTTGGCATAGTGTGCTTAAGCACAGGGGGCAAAATGAAAATCAGAAAAGTTGGCGTCACTATTTTGGCGCTTATCGTTTGTTTTAGTTTTATTCCAACATCTTTTGCAAATGAGCATCAAGGCGCAAATCTTTCTCTGCAAAATATTGAAGACTTTGGCGAAGCTTCAAGCTTAGACATGATTGACTTAAGTAATTCTGATGGACATTCCAAAGGCGAAATGCTCGTCACTTTAGAAGATGGCGCAAATGTAGCTCAAGTCACTGAGCAGCTTATTGAAGATATTATTGAGGCATCAGAGCCGGACATAGAAATTGAAATCCCCGTTGATGCTAAGAGCCACTCTTTATCATTGGGGCTTCAAGCCGCAAATGATATGCTTAACCCCTTGGGAGAAAATGGCGAGGAAAACGAACCCCCAACGGTGTCCATAATAGACGGCACCCAAGATATAGCGCCTATGGCCTTAGTAAAGATGCCCGAATCGCTAGATATCACCAAGGCGATGGAGGCTGCCGAGGATGTTGATGGCATAAAAGCAGCGCAACCAAACTATGTGTACCAAACAATGGATGATGTTGAGATTCCTAGTGCTACATCAGCAGTCTTACCTCTTGCTGCGCCAAACGATCCTCTTGTTGGAACCGGAATAAACCAACAATACTGGGTGTCGGGCATTGGCTCATTTAGGGCATGGGACTTGCCAAGGATTACAGCACTTCCTAATGCCGGTCAACCTAATGCGCCGGTTGTAGCCGTCTTAGATACAGGATGTGCACTTAATCACCCTGATATGGCTAGCAATCTTGATGCTAATCGAGCCTGGGATGTTGTCAATAATCGTCCGATTACTGCTGCAGATCCGGATGGTGGTGACATTTGGCATCACGGAACATTTGCCAGCGGAGTAATATCTGCAGTTGCAAATAACAACTTGTTATGTGCGGGTGTTGGCTTTAATAAGGTAAAAACATTGCCGATCAGAGTTTTTTATCGAGAAGCCGGAGCGGATCCAAGCTCAAGACCAACTACGAATAGCTCCACATTACTTAGAGGGCTTGTTAAAGTCTTGGAATACAACCAAGAAGTCGGAGCAAATAAAATACGTGTCATTAATATGAGCCTTGGATCCGGATACAACGATGACGTTATACACCAGGCGATACGCTACGCTGCTGACAATGGTGTAGTTACAGTTGGCGCAGCCGGAAACGACAGCTCACCGGCACCAACGTTTCCATCAGATTATGATGAGGTCATATCGGTAACGGCAATTGACCGCAACAATAATTCATCCACATTTACTAACTATGGTGACGCAAAAGACATATGTGCGCCCGGCACAGATATTGTCTCATTAACGCCAACGGGGTATGGCAGATCTAACGGAACTTCGTTTGCCACACCGATGATCTCCGGTGTCGCTGCGCTTATGTTTGCCATAAACCCCAACCTGACTGTCAGCGAACTCAAAGATATTCTCTACAGAACTGCTACCGACCTGGGCCCTGCCGGTAAAGACCAATATTATGGCTGGGGCAAACTTGCTTTTGAGGAAGCTATCCTGGCATGCATGCGAGATACTTTACCTAATAATTTTATTGCTACGATCCCCTCAAGCGTTAACTCAAACATGATCGTGGATGTGCAATGGGCTCAGACCGGCAACTCCGTGCCGCTACAGGTTTACGCAAGTAACTACACCCCTGCCCAGCGATATAGATTTGCTCGCAATAGTGATGGGTTTTTTACCATCACCAACATAAACTCCGGCAGAGTTGTCGATCTGGCCAGTGCCGGAATTAACAGTGGTGCCACCATTCAGCAGTATGACTCTAATGGCACAAACGCTCAGCGCTGGTTGTTAGATCCCAGTCCCGGAGGCACTTATACCATTCGCTCAAAGGTGCAGACCCACTATGTATTTGATATACAGAGCGGTAATGTAGCTAACGGCTCCAAAATACAACTGTGGCACAACAACAATACTACTGCCCAANNCGACAATTGCTTCCGGTACCTATACAGTTGCATCCACTCTTGGCCAAACAGTTATGGACATTGCCGGGGCATCAATAGAAAATGGCGCTAATTTACAAACCTGGGATGCCAACAATACTTTGGCTCAGCAGTTTCGCTTAACATATGACACAATGAGTGGCTACTACACGATTATTGCCATGTGTTCCGGAAAATCACTTGATGTACGGTGGGGAGCTATAGAAAATGGTACAAATGTACAGCAATATGATTCCAATGGTTCAAACGCCCAAAAATGGGTGGTAACACAAGTGAGCCCGGGAGTATACACAATCTACGTTGCCGGTGGATTTGCCCTTGACGTAGCGGGAGCCTCTCCAAATCCCGGTGCTAATATCTGGATCTATACACCAAACAACACCAACGCACAGAGGTTCATATTTAGAGCTGTATGAGCTGACGCAGTTGGTTCACGTACTCTACGCTAAATTTGTGTTTAGCGCAGAGATTTCATTCCCGCTCTCTCCCTGT
>DBCW01000148.1 GCA_002293265.1 Eggerthellales bacterium UBA948 | reverse complement strand
TAAACTTTTCCAAACTTTTGGTCTTTTAAAGCAGCCAAGTAAAAAGTTAAATAATCTGAAAGGATATCTAACTTTTCTATTGTCCAGTCACCACCAAATTTCTGTGAGTTTCCCATTTCGAACCCCATTCATGAGAAATGTTTCAAGATGACAATGATAGCATATATAGATAGCAAAAGAACATTTCATATATAGAAATAGTAGATATTCTGCCAAACAGTCTTCAGCGATAAGGCTTTTCAGTTGGTCATTTATCAGGTAAAACATTTTTACATAATGATAATAGAATGGCGCTGAAGACAATTTTAATCGCTCTAATTATTAGAGTAACTGAAGTGAAAACAATAGATGTAGAACTATGTTGTCATGTTAAGCTAATCATGAATAGTTCTTACAAGAGAACATTATGTCTTAGTGAGCAAACTATACATTGTTTTAAATAATTAGATTTGATGTAGTTTCACAATGAGGGCTTAAGAGTTAACAATAGGAAATTTGATACAGTTTGGGGTGAATAAGTGAGCAGCGAAACGTTTGCATTGCAATGTGGTATAAACATTCCTAGTGAAATACTTTCTGCTATAGAGAATGACAGTCTTGTATTATTCGTAGGGGCTGGAGCGTCCTATGGGGAGCCATCAAACCTCCCTCTGTTTAATGAGTTAGTGCGCGAGATTTGCAAAATAACTTGTCACCCGGAATTATCTCCTCCCGAAGAAGGGCAGGATGGCGCGCAAAAAGACGAGAAGACGTCAGGCTGCAAAGAGAGCTATGACTCAATTCTTGGTCGTATTAATGACGATATGGGTGTCGAAGCGAAGAAAGTGCATAAAGAAATATACGAGATCTTGTCTAAAGCAAAACATGTCAATGAAACGCATCGGGCAATTGTTCGCCTTGCGTTTACGACGAGGACTTTCAGAGTAGTTACCACCAACCAAGACTGTCTGCTAGAAAGCGATGAATTATATCCTACAAATAATAAGCCAAGAATCTACGATGCTCCTGCATTGCCGCAAGGAGATGAATTTCAAGGACTAGTAAATTTGCATGGCAGCATCAGAAATCACAAAGAAATGATCTTCACAGATAGAGATTTTGGAAAGGCGTATCTAACAAAGCAATACTGCAGTAAATTCTTGTCTGAACTTTTTACATGCTTTACAGTTTTATTCATAGGCTTTGGTTATGATGACCCAGTTATGAAATACCATTCAAGAGGATTAGGAGTTTGTAAGCGTTATGTGATAACTGATAAACCAGAGAAAGAAAGCTGGAAAATCTTAGGAATTACTCCTATCAAGTATGAGACCGGCAAACGCGAAAAAGTCACTTGTGCTATTAATGAGCTTGCACAGCATTTTTCGCTAAAGTACGACGAAAAAAGGGAACTGATGAAGCTAATTGCTCAGAAGGATCCTAGCCAACTCAGTGCGTATGAGCATTCTTTACTTGCCGGCACATTGTTTTCAGACAAATCAGATGACCTTAATTTGATAGTTTGGTTTTTTAACAATACAAACGACTATCATTGGTGCAAATATTTTGAAGAGAATGAAAAGCTCGCAGGGCAAATGTTTTTCAACAGGTATTTAAGTACGAAGACTATGACAGTAAGACCACAATAATTGCCAATTGGTTTAACAAAATATGTTTTCTTCAAGGTGATGAAGAGGCAATCTCATATGGCATAGAAAAACTTACCGACTCTTCCTGGTTGTGGAATGACTTTTATTGGGGAACTATTCTAGAGTTATTGGTAAATCCAAATGTGTCTGAAGATATAATCTCTAAGCTTTCGTTAATTTGTGCAAATAGATTAAATGGTTACCAGATAAAAAAGAAAGCTGGAATAGCTACATTTGGGTATTTAATGAAAGCATTTTCCTTGAGCGACTATTTAGTTCGTGGCATAACAATGCATAGACATAAGCTTCTGTTTCCTGTTCTTTTGGACAAGATTACCCAGCCGGAAGTGGTCAGTCAAAAAAACCTGTTTTATGGTATAGACGAGACTGGGGCAAGAGTTTATATGGATGTTCGATTTCCTGGAGATAGCGAGACGGTAAACTTTGCATTGAGTAAGTGGTGGGAAAATGAGAAAGCTCATATTGATCTGTATTCACAGGTTCTTGACATTCTCACTCGAAATATCGAGATCTACTATGGGTACATAAAAAGTATTGGCTCGGACGCATTTTATGATATGATCTCCTGCGATGTGGATAACTTTATCTCTGGGAACATGCCTGAATACGGAAATTATTGTGTAATAAAAATAATTAGGGAAATACTAATAAAAAGCGAAGAAAGTGTGCGGAAGCAGTTTTTAAGCAAGTATGCAGATTGTAAAGACTCAATACTCGTGAGGCTTAAATTGCTTGCGGTGGAAAAGAGTGAAGAACTCACGGCAAATGAAAAGATTATCTGGTTGATTGAAAACGAGCTTTTACTACAAGTAAGAAAGAATGTTTTTGCTGACTTTGAAGTATATGAGATTCTGAGGTCAAACTTGCAAGCTGTGTCAGAGCAAACTAAAAACAGATTACTACGTTATATTGAAGCACCCGGAGACGATAATAACTCAGAGACAATCGATTCCAGTTGGTTACGATATGAACTGTGTTGTTGGATAAAAGGAGTTGCCAAGTCTTGGCAAAAGGATATAAACCCCCTTATATCTAAGTATAAAACAAAAAGCTATTTGACCGAGAAAATGAGTCCTTTATCGCGGCAAGCTAGATTTTCTGATGTTTCAGAGGTTGCACCAGCTAAAGACAAGAATGAATTCTTGCAAGAGCTTGAGGATAATCCAAGCAAGGCAATGAGTGATCTCCTAAACAAGCGATTACCTAATGAGCATCTAGTAGCTTTTGAGGGTCTTGAGACTGGTAGCTCACGATACCAGACTATTTCTGAGACCATAAGCCAAGACCCAAGCTTATCAATCAAACTGTGGGATGAAAGCCAGAATCTAGCTAACATTAATTACGAGCCTCGTGATGTACGCTTGACCATATTAGAAGTATTAAGAGAAATAATGGATTACTCTCAGGCAGAGAAAATGATAGAAAAAGTGCAATGTATGATTCAAGAAGACGAACCAAGCGACAATGACCTTCATGCATTGTTCCTCTACTTGCGACATTGCTCAAAGGGTAAAGAATATTCTGACGTTGACCATGCTCTTAATAAAATAACAGAGATATGCGAGAGCATATGGGATATGAATCAAGAAAGAGTTACGTACACACATGATAACGAGAATCCTTCTAGGATGAGCTTCTCATACTGGCCTTTCTTGTTAAGTGAAACATTGATTGCAGTAATACAAAACTTGAATAGTTGTGATAAATATATGACTGTAAGAATGCGTGTAGTCGCATTGATACAAATCATAATGCAGGGCGAAAGTGATGCATCAAAAGTTGCAGCATTTCGTCTATGTGTCAGCTTCTACACAATTTTTTACTATGATGAGGACTTTGGAAACAACACACTAATACCATATTTTAACGAAGCGCCCGTTAAGGGCACTGCAAGGTGGTTCGCTTGGGCAGCACTCATTCTTTATCAAAATTTTGATATTTCGATTCTTAATAGCGGTCTTTTAGAAACCATTATGCATACCAAGAAGGAAATCAGTGATCAGCTGACTGACACTGAGCTGCTAAGGTGTTATCAAAAATTATTGTTTAGAATACTCTCATATTGTGATTTAGATGATAAAACGAAGTTGGAATTACAAATATTTATATCTAGAGACGAGATTCTATCTTCTGGAGTGATGTCGCATGTCTACAGGATTTCAGTTAGCGAAAAAATGGTTGATATATGGGAGAGATGGCTAAAGGATTATGTTAAGAACCGATTACTGAACCGTCCAATAAAACTGACATGGAGAGAATTTTCAACAATAATCAACATTGCGCTGGAGCCCAGCATGGTTATGAAAGATATCACAGATGCAATCATTGAATCTAAGCAGGTAATAGATTTTGCAGCAAACGCCTCTGATGACCTACGCTTTTCTCATGACATCTTAGATAAAATGAGCGAAGCTCAGCTCGAGTCACTTATTGAATTAATATGTTACATACTTGGACATCACACTGGAGATATCGGTTATTGGTTCAGGAGGAGCGTTTTTGAAATCTGCAAAGAAGTCAATCCGTCTTACCAAAAACAACTGCTTGAAGCGTGCGAAGAAGCAGGAGTGTCCTTGATAGTTGTTTAGTAAAGATTGTCCATATATGGGGACTCAGTTTAGGGGCTTTTGCCCTAGTATGGAATCAGACACATTACAATATGTTCTATAGGTACACCAATATGAAGATACGTACGGTACAATTCACTTATTGTCTGAATCATACACAAATATGGCAATAATAAATGCCTTTTGGACGTTGATGTTAAATGGATTTGAGCGACAACCTCCTCTAAGGTATGAATAGAGTCAATTGTTTTAATAGTTAATATCCTGATCGATACCATCATGAGATTGAATGAAGGCAAAAGCTAATACGATGTCAAAACTCGAAAAGATAACAACAGGCAGCATGGTAAGAGGTATCGTCTTCGGCGATTCCGTTACGATCATAGCAACGAAGTGGTACGGCAGCGGTGTCCTTGAAATCACTTATAAAGACAGCAACGGGACGCTCGGAAATCAACTACTTTATCGCGAGAACGAAGAAACCATCGAAGTGGTAGACCCAAGCCTCCCCTGGAGCTTTGATGCGGATGCATACCAGCTGCGTCTCGTGTCCGAAGCATACCGTATCCATCTGGCGCATTTGTTCGATCCCTATCTGGCGGTACACACATCCGCCATCGAGCCACTTCCACATCAGATTTCAGCGGTCTATCAAGACATGCTCCACAAGCTGCCACTTCGCTTTATCCTCGCAGATGACCCTGGGGCAGGCAAAACCATTATGACAGGGCTTTTGATCCGAGAAATGGTGGTACGCGGAGACCTAAAACACTGCATGATTGTGTGTCCAGGAAGCCTCGCTGAGCAGTGGCAGGATGAACTGTTCGGCAAGTTCGGACTCCGTTTTGAGATCATCACGAACGACAGACTGGAGGCGGCGGCCACCGGCAACGCATTCTTGGAAACGAACTTGTGCATCGCACGGCTCGACAAGCTCTCTCGCAATGAGGCCATACAAGAAAAGCTCAAAGCAACCGAATGGGACTTGATCGTTGTTGACGAGGCACACAAAATGTCTGCGACGGTATGGGGTGGCGAGGTCAAATACACAAAGCGCTTCAACCTCGGAAAGTTGCTCGGAGGTATCACCCGCCATTTTTTGCTACTCACAGCCACACCCCATAATGGCAAAGAAGAGGATTATCAGCTCTTTCTCTCGCTCGTCGATCCCGATAGGTTCGAAGGAGTTGCAAGAAACGCCCAGCAGACCGTGGATGTATCCGACATCATGCGAAGGCTCATCAAGGAAGAGCTCCTTAAATTCGATGGCACCCGCTTGTTTCCAGAGCGTCGTGCCTACACGGTTAACTACGAATTATCCCCGCTTGAAGCCCAGCTCTACACTGATGTGACAAACTACGTGCAAGAGGAGTTCAATCGAGCAGACAACCTCAATAATGACCGCCGGTCTTCGGTAGGGTTTGCCCTCACCAGCTTACAACGAAGACTTGCTTCGTCACCCGAGGCCATATATCAATCCATACGCCGTAGGCGAGAGAAGTTGGAAGCAAGGCTTGCAGAAGAACGACTTGGCAAACGCGTGGGCGACCTTGCCTATGATGCTCCCTACGATGATGATTATGATGAAGACGATTACACAGCAGAGGAAGCTGAAGCAACAGAAGAGGAGTTCACCAGCAAGTCTTCAGCTGCGGCAACGATCGCTGAGCTTGAGGCCGAGATAACGATTCTTAAAGAGCTTGAAAAACTTGCCTCTAAGGTCAGAGCGAGCGGCGAAGACAGAAAATGGGATGAACTCTCAAAGCTGCTTCAAGATGATATGCGCATGTTCAGCGATGACGGCATGAGAGAAAAGCTCATCATCTTCACCGAATACCGTGACACCTTGAGCTACCTTGCCAGTCGCATTCGTTCGTTGTTGGGCAGCGATGATGCCGTTGTGGTCATCCATGGCGGTGTGTTGCGCGATGAAAGACGCAAGGTTGAGGAGCGGTTCAGGCAGGATAAGGAAGTGCGCATTCTGCTTGCCAACGATGCAGCGGGAGAAGGCATCAACCTTCAACGGGCGCATCTCATGGTCAACTATGACCTCCCTTGGAACCCGAACCGTCTGGAGCAACGTTTCGGGCGCATCCATCGTATCGGACAAACGGAGGTCTGCCACCTTTGGAACCTCATCTCGCAGGAAACGCGCGAAGGGCACGTATTCATGAGGCTCTTCGATAAGATAGAGCAGGAACGCACGGCACTCGGTGGCAAGGTCTTCGACATTCTCGGAAAGATCAACTTCACAGGCAGACCCTTGCGCGACCTGCTGATAGAGGCGATTCGTTATGGCAACGACCCGAAAACCCGTGCTCGCATGGATGAAGTCGTAGATAGTGCCCTTGACCGTGAGTACTTGGAATCCCTGCTTAAAGAATATGCCCTCACCGAAGACATCATGGATGTTCATCGCGTAAGTGAGATTCATGAAGAACTTGTGCGCATGGAGGCGCATAAGCTGCAACCCCATTTTATCGAGGCTTTCTTCATCGAGGCGTTTAGCTCCCTCGGAGGAAAGATACGCAAAAAGGAAGACGGGCGTTACGAAATAACTTCTGTACCTCATGCCATCAGGAATCGCGATATGCAGATTGGCTTCGGTGTGCCCGTACTCAGACGCTATGATCGCATCTGTTTTGATAAAGAATTCTGTAACATCCAGTCCCAGATACCGGCAGAGCTGGTCTCGCCGGGGCACCCGCTCCTTGAGGCTACTTGCGAGCTTATTAGAGAACAGAATTCCGATATCTTGAAGCGCGGAGCAATCCTCGTTGACCAATCCGACTACGGCAAAGAAGCACGACTGCTTTTCTATATCGAAGACTCTATTCAAGATGGCACGACGCTTGCTAGCAGCGCAAAGCGTGTAATCTCAAAGCGTCTCCACTTCATAGAGATAAAGGAAGATGGAACAAAGACCAATGCGGGATATGCCCCCTATCTCGATTACGATGGTCTAGCCGACGATGAGAAGGCCGCTGTTCGCACATACCTTGAAAGCCAGGCGTGGCTCAAATCGAACATAGAAGAGCTCGCCCAGGAATTCGCCATCACCGAACTCATCCCTGCTCATTTTGCAGAAGTAAAAACGCGCAGGGTAGCCATGGTCGATAAGACCACAAAAGCGGTGAAGGATAGGCTGACCGCGGAAATCCAGTATTGGGACTTTCGTGCCGCTGAGCTCAAACAGCAAGAAGCGGCGGGCAAGACCAACAATAGGCTCAACTCAAAAAACGCTTCTCGCCGTGCCGAAGAGCTCGAAGCGCGTCTGCATAAACGGATGGATGAACTCGATAAAGAGCGCATCCTCTCTCCCGCTCCACCTCATATCGTCGGCGGGGCGCTCATCATCCCCAAAGGCTTGCTCTACGAGCTGACGGGTACAGCGGAGTATAAGCCCGATATCAGCAGTGGGGACAAACGCCAAGTAGAATACGCTGCTGTAGATGCGGTTATGAAGATCGAACGAAATCTTGGCTTTGCGCCTGTTGACGTTTCAGCCGAGAAACTAGGCTACGATGTTGAGTCGGGAAGACCGGCAGATGCAAATAAGCCTTTAGCTGACTTGAGGCTCATTGAGGTAAAAGGCCGTGCCAAGGGTGCCACGACGATAACGGTAACAGCAAATGAAATCCGCTATGCGCTGAACAAGCCCGAGGAGTTCATCCTCGCTATCGTTGAAGTAGATGGCGACAAGACGCAGACGGTCTATTTAAAGCGACCGTTCAGTACCGCACCGGATTTTGCCGAGAAAGCACGGATATTTGAAATGGATGACCTCATTGCGAACGCTGAGGTTGTGCTTGAGACAAGCTTTGGACATCAAGCGATTGCTAAGGAGTCATGATGACGAGGGATAAGTTAACAAAAGACACGAGCAAGCTGGATGCGCCAGAGCAGGATAAGCTCATTGTTTACGAGAACATACGAGCAGTGTTTGCTCAGGCAAGAACGTCGGTTGCGACGCATATCAATGTGACTATGGTGAGTGCGTATCATGAGGTGGGGCGACATATCGTTGAAGCCGTAGGTGAGCGAGCCGAGTATGGACGCAATCTGCTGGCCTATCTATCAGAGCTGCTCACAGTGGAATTCGGCAAGGGTTTTACGGAGCGCAACTTACGAGCAATGCGCCAATTTTATGAAACCTTTCCAATTCGGCACACACTGCGTGCCGAATTGAGCTGATCGCACTATCGTTTGCTCATGCGCGTTGACGACAAGAGCCGTCGTGAGTTCTACCTTAAGGAATGCTCGGAATCCGGCTGGACGACACGTCAGCTGGAGCGACAGATCAACTCGCTTTATTACGAGCGCCTGCTTTCAACACAAAAAGAGAACCGTGCAAAAATCGAGGGAGAGATATTCAAACTTGAGCCAGCAAGAGAGCCGGGGTTCTTTCTTAAAGACCCCTATGTTTTAGAGTTTCTTGATCTTAGAGAAAACAAGCAATACAGCGAGGGGCAGCTTGAGCAGGGGCTCATCGATAGCTTGCAAGAGTTTTTGCTTGAGCTTGGCAAAGGGTTCTCTTATGTGACACGACAAAAGCGCATAAGCACAGACGATGGCGAACATTACTACATTGACCTCGTGTTCTACAATTACCTGCTCAAATGTTTTGTGATCATAGACCTCAAGGTGGGCAAGCTTACCTATCAAGATGTAGGGCAAATTGATTTTTATGTAAGGCTCTTTGATGAGAAAGTAAAGCAAAGCGATGATAATCCAACTATCGGCATAGTTCTGGTAACAGATAAATCGGAGAGCATCGTCAAATACTCTGTCCTTGCCGATAAAGATAACCTCTTTGCGTCAAAATACAAGTTATACCTACCATCAGAAGAAGAATTACTGGCAGAGCTGCAACGTGAACGTGCACTCATAGAGCGCAATATTGAAGAAGGCGAAACGAAGTGACTGAGAAGAAAAAGCTGATAGAAGTGGCGCTGCCGCTGGAAGCAATCAACAAAGAGAGTGCGCGGGAGAAATCGATACGCCACGGACATCCGTCTACATTGCATCTGTGGTGGGCACGTCGTCCCTTAGCCGCGGCTCGTGCCGTCATCTTCTCTTCACTTGTAGATGACCCCTCATCGCACCCCGAAGAGTTTCCGACCGAAGAAGCGCAAGCGGCGGAGCGGCAGCGACTTTTTAGCCTCATCGAGGAATTGGTCAAATGGGAGAACTCGAACAACCAGGAGGTGCTCGATAGGGCGAAGGCGGAGATTTGGAAATCAACCGATGGCAACCCACCGCCACTGCTCGATCCCTTTGCGGGTGGTGGGGCAATACCGCTTGAGGCTCAGCGTTTGGGGCTTGAGGCACATGCCAGTGACCTCAACCCGGTGGCGGTGATGATAAACAAAGCCATGATCGAGATTCCACCAAAATTTGCTGGACAACCTCCGATCAACCCTGATGATCGCATGAGCCGCATGGAGAGCGAATGGAAGGGTGCCGAAGGGCTTGCAGCCGACGTGCGCTATTACGGTGAGTGGATGAAGCAGGAAGCCTTCAAGCGTATCGGGCACCTTTACCCAAAAGTGAAAGTACCAAAAGAGCAAGGCGGCGGAGAGGCGACCGTTATTGCCTGGATTTGGGCGAGGACGGTGAAGTGCCCTAATCCGGCTTGTGGGTGCGAGATGCCGCTGGCGAGCAGCTTTGAACTTTCTAAAAAGAAGGGGAAGGAAGCTTATATTGAGCCAGTCATTGAGGGTAAGACTATTCGCTATGAGGTGAAATACGGAAAAGAGGCGCCTGAACCACCAAAAACGGGGCGAGGACAATTCAAATGCATATGTTGCGGGCAAGTTGCTAGAGGTGAGTATATCCGTACTGAATTTGCCGCCAAACGTTCCGACGTGCAGCTAATGGCTATTGCTGCTGAGGGCAGTAACGGGCGTATCTACATCAAGCCTGATACCGAGCAGATCAATGCGTCTGTATGCCCTTTGCCAGCCTGGAAGCCAGAAGCGGACATGAATACGAAGAGCACCGATTTAGTTAGCGGCCGTGGCTATGGGTACACGCAATGGTATGAACTATTTACAAATCGTCAGCTATATACGCTTTCAAACTTGCTGGAGACAGTCAAGGAGGTCCAAAAACAGATTCTCAAAGTGGGTGGTGCGGAGGATTATGCGTCTGCTGTAGCAGTGTATTTGTCATTTGCTTTAAACAAGCTTGTGGATAGGTGCTCTTCGTTTTGCACTTGGGATAACAGCGTGAAAATGGAGGCGTTACGAAACACATTTGGAAGACAAGCAATTGCAATGACATGGGATTTCGCGGAAGGCAACCCATTCAGTAAATCTTCTGGCTGCCTAAGTAACTGTGTGGAGTGGGTCGCAAAGTGCGTCTATCAATTACCTTCAGACATTGTGGGGCGTGCTACTCAACATGAGGGGCAGGTAGACAATGGCTTGCGAGACATCATGGTCTCAACTGACCCGCCCTACTACGATAACATTGCCTATGCGGATTTAAGCGACTTTTTCTATGTCTGGCTTCGTCAGTCTCTACAAATTGCGTATCCAGAATTATTCCGTACTATGCTTGTGCCTAAAAGCGAAGAACTCACGGCTATGCCATATCGTTTTGATGGCAGCAAGGCAAAGGCCAATGTGTTTTTTGAGGAGGGTATGTTACAAGCCTTTAGGCAGATAAACGTCTATGTTAGAGCCGATATACCCACTACCGTCTATTATGCCTACAAACAAAGCGAGAGCGACGACGAAAACAACACTGCTTCTACTGGCTGGGAGACAATGCTGTCAGCAATCATGCAGGCTGGTTTTGTAATAACAGGTACTTGGCCAATGAGGACAGAACTTTCGAATCGCATGATTGGTATGGGAACCAACGCCCTCGCATCCTCCATAGTTCTCGTCTGTCGCAAGCGCCCAACAGATGCACCCACGACAACTCGCCGCGACTTCATCAATGCCCTCAAACGTGAGCTCAAACCTGCGCTCGACAAGCTACAGGAATCAAACATCGCTCCTGTCGACCTTGCGCAGTCTGCCATTGGTCCGGGTATGGGCGTGTATTCGCGTTACTCGAAGGTGCTTGAAGCGGACGGCTCGCCGATGGGAGTGCGCAGTGCGCTTCAAATCATCAACCAAGAGCTTGATGCTTACTTCAACGCACAGGACGGAGAACTTGACCGTGACAGTCGTTTCTGTGTTGATCTTTACTCGCAGTACGCATTCAATAGTATGAAGTTCGGTGATGCCGACGTGCTTGCGCGTGCAAAGAACACCTCGGTGGATGCGCTGGCAACTAAAGGCGTTTTGTCTGCCCAAAAAGGCGTTGTGCGTCTATTAACGCGTGAAGAGATACCCGAGAAGGTCGATAGCTCGGAGCGGGTGATCTGGCTACTCACCCAACAGCTCACCCGCTCGATGGAGACTGGCGGCATTACCGCTACGGCGCGTATCGTTGCAAATATGCATGGCGTTAACGTTGAACACGCTAAAGCGCTTGCTTATCGCCTGTTCCAGATAGCGGAGCGCAAGGGCTGGGCACAGGAAGCCTTCGCCTATAACTCGCTTGTTATCGCTTGGCCCGAGATTCTCATCCAAGCAGCAAGCTTGAGAGAGATCAAGCCTGAACAAATGACATTTGATCTATAACATTATGTACATAAAAGATGCTTTTCTAGCAAGGAGACAAGATGAGCGATATCAAACAGAGCAATCAAGCTATTGTCGGGGAGGGTTTTCGTTTTCTTTTAGAGGCACTTGCACCATATATCGCAATGGAATTGCAGCGATCATATGGCAATAATTGGTGGAATGACGGTGTTCTTGCCAAGCTTTATGAAGATCAGTGTCGAGACTTACCCAGAAAAGGCGAATGGGCTGCCCTAGTAGATTCCCTTGACATCCAGCGCGCCCTCATACTCTTTGCCGATGCCAACTGGAATGAGGTCTTTAAGAAAAAGCTTTCCAGTGAATACCGCTCTTGGGCAAAAGAGCTTACCATCACTCGTAACAAGTGGGCCCATGCAGGCGGTGAAGATTTCAACGAGAACGATACCTGGCGAGCACTTGATACTATGGCTCGGCTTATAGAACAAATTGACGAAGAAAATGCTGAAATCATTCGCGGTCTTTTGCGCAAGTCTCGCTATGGTTCAGAAGGCGGATCGACCTCTGTAACAGAAAACCTTAGTCAGCAGCCTGCCCGGGAAAGAAAGAATACAGGTATTCTTACCAAGAGTCCCGATTCAGCGCTCAAGGGCTGGCGTGAGGTCATGGAACCTCACCCGGATGTTGCGCAGGGAAGGTACCGCAACGCTGAGTTCGCAGCAGACCTTGCCCAGGTGGCCCGTGGTGAGGGTTCTATTGAATATCGCGACCCCGTCGAGTTCTTCGGGCGCACCTATGTGACTGAAGGCATGAAAGGTTTGCTCGCTGAAGCACTGGAGCGAGTCTGTGGCATGGAGGGTGGCGAGCCCGTTATCCAACTGAAGACCGCGTTCGGTGGCGGCAAGACCCACAGTATGCTTGCACTGTATCACATGCTGCGTGGCACCGTGCCCGCAGAGAAGATTCCTGCTATCAAGCCCGTCCTTGATTCGCTCGGCCTCACATCCATTCCAAAAGCCAATGTTGCCGTACTCGTTGGTACTGCGCTCGATCCTACAAAAAATAAGCGACCGGCAAATCTTCCCGGTGTCACCATCAACACGCTTTGGGGCGAGATTGCTGCACAGCTCGCCCTTTCGTCAGGTAAGCCGGAAATATATGACATTATCAAAGAATCGGATAAGAAGGGGGTCGCTCCCGGGTCGGAGGTGCTCAAGAATCTTCTCGATGCCTGCGGTCCCTGCCTCGTGCTGATAGACGAGCTGGTTGCCTATGCAAAGAAGATATACGGCGTTGATGGCTTGCCGGCAGGCAGTTTCGATAATCTGATCTCCTTCATCCAGGAAATAACCGAGGCGGCAAAGGCAAGCAAGAACAGTCTTGTTGTTGCCTCCATACCTGAGTCCACCATCGAGATCGGTGGTGAGGCGGGTAAGATCGCACTTGAGACCATAGAGCACACTTTTGGCAGGATGGAATCCATCTGGAAACCCGTTGCCGCAAGTGAAGGCTTTGAGGTCGTGCGGCGCAGACTTTTCCTTGACTGCAAAGACCCTGAAGCCCGTGAGGCGGTCTGCTCTGCTTTCAGCAGGATGTACAACGATTATTCCTCAGACTTTCCCATCGAGTCGAAGGAGTTGACTTATCGTGATCGTATGATTTCGTGTTATCCAATACATCCTGAAATTTTTGATAGGCTATATGAGGATTGGGCATCTCTTGAGCGCTTTCAGAGGACGCGCGGAGTACTGCGACTTATGGCAAGTGTTATCCATGAGTTATGGATGGGTAACGACGAAGGTCTCATGATCATGCCCGGTTCGGTTCCGCTTGACGTTCCTTCTGTTCGCGACGAACTCACCCGCCATCTCGATGAGGGTTGGAATTCTGTTGTAGATACCGAGGTGGATAGTAAGAACTCCGAGCCATACCGCAAGGACAAAAATAATTCTCGTTATGGAAAGTTGCTTGCAATGCGACGTGTTGCGCGCACCATTATGTTAGGGAGTGCGCCAAGTGCAAGAGATGCTTCAGTGCGCGGTATCGAAGCTTCACGTGTTCGCTTGGGCGTGGTGCAGGCTGGAGAGGATAGAGACATCGCAGTATTTAATGATGCTTTAGGCACATTAGCTTCTTCGCTATCTTACCTCTATCAAAACCAGTCAGGTGATCGTTTCTGGTATGACACAAGACCCACACTGCGCAAGTTGGTTTCTGACAGAGCGGCAAACATTTCAAAGATAGATGTTGAATATGAGATAGAAAAGCGATTGAAAAAGACTCGCAAGGAAGCACCCTTTGCCGGTGTTCATGTGTGCCCTGTTTCGTCTCTGGATGTTCCTGACGAACAGGCTGCACGGCTAGTCGTATTGCCACCGGAGCACCTCTACAAGAATGGGGATGATACGTGTGCGGCAATAGTTGTCGTCAACGACATGTTAAACAACCGCGGCACTTCACCGAGGATTTACCGCAATATGATCACTTTTGTTGCGCCCGGTCAAGATACGATGTCTTCTCTCAAGCAAGAGGTGCAACAATACTTGGCTTGGGAATCTGTTGCGGTTGACAAAGAGTCACTGAATCTCGATACCGCTCAAATGAGGCAAGTTGATAGCAGCCTCAAGCGAAGCAGCGAGACCGTGGAGATGAGGATTCAGGAGACATATCACTGGTTGCTGGTTCCCTATATCGATAGAAGCGGTGAGCTTAAGACCGTACACTGGGACGCAATAAATATTGCAGGTGGCAGCGATAGTATTGTCACAAAGGCTGCGAAAAAAATGGCGCAAAACGAAGCTCTGATAAGCAAATGGGCTCCAGCCTTGCTCTTAATGGAGCTCGATAACCTGCTCTGGAATGGGGATGCGGATATATCCATCAAGAAGCTCTGGGAGCAACTGTGCACCTATTGCTATCTGCCTCGTCTCGCCAGTTTCTCAGTGCTTGAAGATGCCATTCGTGTTGGCGTTTCATCGGATGAGTATTTCGGATATGCCGCGATGGTCGCTGATGGCCACTATGTCGATCTTAGACTAGGCGAGTATCTTGGTATGGTTGATGCTTCCGGGCTTCTGGTCAAACTCTCTGTGGCAAAGGAGCAAAAGGATGCTGAGGCCAAGGCTGCCGAAGAAAAACTAGAGATCATAGTTGACGATAATCCAAATGCCTCAAGGGCTAGTGATGGAGTGGAACCTGCGGATAGTAACTATGCGCACATAACGGGCACAGATTTAGTTGATGGCAATGCTGGCGCGAGTGCTTCATCTAGCGCACCATCAGCCCCAAATAACACTCGTTTTTATATGACCGCCAAACTCGACCTCACAAGGATCAACCGCGACGTTCAAAACATCGTCGAAGAGATAATCCGCCACATTGCCGCCGAAGACGGCATTGTGGACGTATCGCTTGAAGTCAACGCCGAGATTGCGGGCGGAATATCACCTCAAACAGTAAGAGCGGTATCGGAGAACTGCAAGACCTTGAAGATCACGGATTTCGGGTTTGATAGGTGACTATTGAAGCAGACTTAGTTTTCAACCGGGTGCTTCTCACAAAAACATGAGGCAAGAAAGAGCAGATTTGTTAGTTGTCGGGCATTGGAAAGAGAGCGTGATGCCAGATGCTGAGCGTGAAGCTAAATATCCCAGAGGATATTATCGAGAAACAGATAGAGCATGCGAAGTCCGTACTTGTGGTGAATCACGAGACTCTTGGAGCACTGGCAACAAATCTGCATCGATACTATCAGGATGTTCGCAGGATACGTTCAAAGACCGTCGATTATCTTGCCTATTGGTATCTCATAAATACTCCGACTGTTACTGTGGGGCTTAACACGAAGGGCGGCATTCCTTTTTGGGCAGTGACAAAAAGCGCTCTTTTAGACGACGCCATTCTTTCACTATCGCTACTTCTCGACAGGAAAGCGAAGCATGGGACTGTCAGCAATCTTCGAGAGTGTCTTGAAAAGAGCCTTTTTGATTTAAGTGCCTTACCTAAGATCGACGAAGAGAGGGCGAAGCGGATTCTTGGTTGGCGAAATAAACGAGTGGCCCATGAGGATATCCAGGGTCATGTGGAGCAGTACCGTTGTGACCCTGCCATTTTAATCAGTGAGCTTGACGAACTCCTTAGCTGGATCGACGTTAATATATTTGGCAGTAACGTTGGCGATTTGCACTCGTTTTCTTCCTACTCTGTGAAAAGCAAAATCTTAGATTATGACAATCTATCCAAGACACTGTCTGCTTTGGGTTTTGAGTACTCGAAAGAATTGAGCCAGAAGATAGCAGAAGATATATCTCCCTTGCCTGAGTAAAACTTCGAGTTCAAGTATCATGTTCAATACCAGTAGTTCTTGCTTGTTGCACAGTGTCAAGAATTGTACTGACATTTTGGGGATCAGGAACTGATTGCGCTGACCGGTGATTGGTCATTTCCGATAATGCAGGTTATCGCTTGGTTATTGGTTGTCGGCGTCTGCCGTTTTCCACCCCAGATGATATGTTTATGGGTGGTTGTGTCAACACCGGTAGAAAGGGGTCAGTTTCGACCAGTATTGACAGGCATCGGTAGTCACTTCGCCACTTAGACCAACAACCTTTCAAGATACGATTCCAACTTTTCTACTAAGCTGATTTTTTTATTGGCATGAGCTCCACTCGTGCTTGTTTCAACAGATGCCAACGATTCTATGAATGACGATAAATGATAATAAATATATCAAATGGAAAATTATGGATGCTAATGTTTTTCACATAAGTATTGGCTAAAGATCATAAACAACAACCTCTTCGCGTTTGATGCGCTCAAGAAAATCTTGACTTAGGACATCGTCGGTTAACACATCAACAGGTGTGTTCAAAACTTCTTTTAGCTCTCGGCAAAATCCGGCAAGTTGTATCAATCTACGTAAGTTTCCTTTATCGATAATTCTAAAATCTATATCACTTTGGGGAGTTGCTTCTCCGCGAGCATAAGAACCAAAGACAGAAATGCGCTTCACGCCATACGCTTCAGCAATTGGCGATACTTTGTTTTCGATTTCGGTGATAGTGTACATAGCCGAATCCTTAACACTTGCCATTAATATGGATTCCCGCCTTTGCGGGAATGACAATCTGGGCTATGCCAATACTTTTGATATAGCCTATTCTTTATAACGCCGTATTCGTGCACCACTCACCCCTAAAACCCAACCTCAAACAAAAGCTTCCGCCTTGTCTCACTTTGCACCTCGCTGTTAAACGAGAAGCTACAGGCGGCACCCAGCTTACCCAAGGCAGCATCAACCTTTGCTGCAAACTTGAGCGACATCGTTAACGAACTTGAGCTATCAATGGCAATCCTGTATTCCGACAAATTGTTATGGTCACGACCAGAGTAGATCATGTCAACAAGGCGATTGATCTCAACATCGTGAGCATACCGGCGCAGTTTCGGGCGCTTAGGAGTCGAACTTCCCGCAAGCGTTTGCTTTAGCAAGATAGTGCGTTCGGTTGTCCTTGAATCGGACATCTCAACATCACTTACAGCCTTAATGCCGGCAACTTTGCCCTTTAGTCCACTCTTTCTCGACGCAACACTCTTATCCATTTTAGGTCTCTAATTCATCCATTGATTTAATGACAATCTGTCCGTCTGCAACCTGTTTGCGTGAACGCGTCAACTTGTTTCTTGAGTAAGAATTGACTGAATATAAATCATGTACTCACTTTCCTCGAAAATATAGCTGAACTACCCTCGAAAATATAGTAAAATAGTCCTCGAAAATATTTCAAAAATATTGCATCAGCTTGTAAGTAAGGTATTGTCATGACTCTTAAGCCAAGCAAATATAAACCGCGCTTGCTCGATCCCTTGCTTGACCGCAGGCTAAAGGGGTTTGGAGCCGTAGAAGTTTTGGGAACAAAATTCTGCGGGAAAACATGGACAAGCATGACACATGGGCAAAGTATAATCCACATCGACGAAGATGCCATACAGCAAATGGTACTCGTTGATGCTTCTTTGGCATTAAGCGGAGAACAACCTCATGTCATTGATGAATGGCAAGATGTTCCAAAAATCTGGGATGCTGTGAGAAGAAGGGTTGATGAGACCGGTAATAAGCGCGGACAGTTTATTTTGACGGGCTCATCCACAGTTGACAAAACAAAGGTGTCGCATAGTGGAGCAGGCAGAATTGCGAAAATGCACATGAGACCTATGAGTTTGTTTGAAAGCGGCGATTCTGATGGATCCATTTCGCTAAGTGAACTCTTTGAGGGTAAGTTCAAAACTCAGCAGGTTTCCACTGATGTGCACAATCTTGCAAGACTTATATGCAAAGGCGGTTGGCCTGCCAGCTTAGATACAAGCGAAGAGTTATTTGGAGATTTGGCTGAACAGTATTTAGAAGCACTCTTTAGCGTGAGTGCACCAAAAAAGAATCTTGATCCTCGCATTGCAAGAAGATTAGCAATATCACTTGCTCGTAACATGGGTAAGTCTGCCACATATAAAACATTATATGCGGATGTCTTCGAAACAGAGCTTTCTGTTGGCATGAACCAAAATCTCTTTAGACAAGCGCTAGATCCATACATCAGTTTTTTTAAAGAACAATACTTTATCGAAGATCAAAAAGGCTGGGATGCACCTGTTAGATCTCGTTCGCGAGTGCGCTCAAAACCTAAAAGAACCTTTGTGGATTCATCTCTTCCCGCAGCGCTGTTAGCTCAATCTCCTGAGCGGTTGCTCTATGATATGCAGTTATTTGGAAATCTATTTGAGGAGATGTGCTTACGCGACATAAGAATCTACTCGTCTGCAATGCAGCAAATTCCTGAGCCGTCTATTTTTTATTATGCTGACGCTGATGGATTGGAAGTAGATATTATTGTAGAGCTGAGCGATGGACGATGGGGAGCTTTCGAAGTTAAGCTTAGCGAGGAAAAAGTTCCGCAAGCGCAAAAGAACTTGATGCGTCTACGCAATAAAATTGCTGCTAATCCTGCTGCAAGAAACAGAGAGCCTTCATTTTTAACCGTATTGGTTGGAAAAGCAACTTATAGCAGGCAAACTCCTGAGGGTATCTATGTAATCCCCATTACTTCGCTAACAGGCTAATTACTCATAATCTTTTGTTATAAAACGACACTACCGCCACTATTTGACTTTTTCATGCCATGCTCATTTCTTTTAGAAACTAAACGGGCATTTAGTTTCTAAAAGAAATGAGC
>DBCW01000154.1:16580-25932 GCA_002293265.1 Eggerthellales bacterium UBA948 | reverse complement strand
GGAGCAAGATATAGACCAAGATAGTGATAAAGGTACCGGCAAGACAAATTGCAGCAATGGAGTGTAAGTGACCAACAAAGAATGTGATCACAGCCCGATCAAAGCCAAAGGTAGATGCCGGCCAAATACCTGCGGTAATTGCCATTGTCGATGCTGCCATTGCAAAACCGGAGACCACAAAAAGTACCGGCAAGACGGGTGTGTTCCAAAACGGCTTGGATTTCATGGAGGAAAGCAATAGTCCGGTGTAGAGCATTACGCAGATGCCGGTGATTAACATCAGCACGCAGCAAACATCTCTGATCCATGTCCAGCTATAGTAGAAGAGATTCCACTCCGGTGGCAGGTAGAATAAGAAATACACGAAGCCAAAAACTACAGAAAGCATGATGGCTACAGCACCGTATTTAATTACTGCCGTGCCGGATAGAAACACTCTATAAAACACCATCGGTTGTCCAAGCTCAAAGATGAGCATGGCGCTGGCGATACCAAGTGCAGCAACAGCTACAAATGTGGCAACCGCAAAGACGCCGCCGACCTCCGGTATTGGCATCTCGGCAACACCGGCGATACCGGATTTGTAGATAAGATCAAATACTGCGACCAGCGCCAAAATACCGCCGCCCAACGCACCTAAGAAGAGATCCCAAGCAATTGGCCATATCCAATAATGCTTGGTCAGTTTATTAAAGTTTGCGTGACTCATTTATGTCCTCCCAAATACTTGATGTAATAAACTTGCGGATCAGTATTCAGCTCTGTAAAGATACGATCTGTTTCAAGCGAACCTATAAGTTGTGATACCTCGCTGTTTGGATCATCCAAATCACCAAAGATACGTGCCTTTTGGTGACAAGTGTTTACGCAGTAAGGCTTGTCACCGGCGCGCACACGGTCTTTGCAAAAATCGCACTTGCGTACATAGGACTTAAACATCGGATCCATGCTTGATGCATCGCGAGCACCATAAGGGCATGAGTTTACGCATACTTTGCATGACATGCACTTTTTGCTGTCTACCCAAACAATACCGTCATCGTCTTGAGTGGAGGCTTTGCAGGGGCAACAAAGCGTGCATGGTGGGTTTTCGCAGTGCATGCAAATGAGCGGGGTGTATGTTTGGTGGACATTTGGAAATGTTCCCTTAACACCCTCGGTCACAACAGGATTAAAAATTATGTCATCGGGAAGATCATTCCAGGTGCGGCAAGCAACTGTACAGCTTTGACAGCCAATGCATTTGCGCTGATCCATTACCATAGCGTATCTGGTCATGTTCACTCCCCTCCTTCTACGTTAGCTTTTGCGGTCTTATCAATGTCTTTTTCGCCCCAAAGTGATCCGGGGATTGAGGTTTCGATGTCTACGGCATCGTCGCCGAAGCGCACTTTGTAAACGCGGCATAAAAGTCCTCTGTTTGCCCAAGATCCACCAATTTGGCAAACGTGCTCGTCATCGACGGATGTTAAAACGTTAACGTTGGACTCCAAAGCGCCAAACGGATCGGTACCCTCGGGTCCGCGCTCCGGATACCACCATCCACGCTGAGCGTAAATTACGCGCTCATCTACCGAAGGCTCAACGTTTGCGCGTTGCTTGATGCGACCTCTGCGCGTCTCAATCCAGCACCAATCACCATCGGCAATTCCCAGCTCTTTGGCCTTTATGGGATTGATCGTAAAGTAAGGCTCGTGGCGAAGGAATCGAACGGTGGAGATATTAAACTGTTCTGAGTGGTGATATGGCATGAAGCCACCACCGGTTGTTAGTACCAGCGGATACTTGGCAGCTACTTCAGGGTCATCTTCTTCGCATTCTGCCGGACCTGTCCATGTTGGCAAAGCCGGATAACCCAATTGCTCCAAGATTGAGCTCTTAAGCTCAACACGCCTGGATGGAGTGCAGAAACCATTTGCACCATACTTGTAATACTCAAGTGGCGGATAGAAGAATCGGAAATTCTCCACAAATTCATTGTATGTGGAGTGTGCGTAGCCAAAGTTATTGAGGTTATATGTTACGTAATAATATGCGTCTTCAAGTTGCTCCCACGGCCACATTTCCGGGGCACCGCCTGTGGCGACAGACAGATCGCGCCAGAACTCGTAGTCGGTCTTGCGCTCGTACATTGGCTGTATGGCGCGCTGAGAGGCAATGAGCGAATCTGTTACACCGTAGTTGTTGTGCATGATCGGGCGCTCTAGAGCTCCGGCAATTGGCATGATGTAGTCGCTATATAGGGCAGATGGTGTCATCCAGTAATCGCAAGTTACCATGAACTCAACTTTTTTAAGCGACTCCAGCACCATCTTGGTGTCGCCATAAGAATTGATGGGATTAGTTGCAGATACCAGTAAAGCACGAACCTGATAAGGCTCGCCGGTGATGATGGCTTTGAATACCGAAGGACCATGCGCCTCGCACATCCACTCGGCAGTAGGTGCTTTACCCCAAGTCTCTTTGGCGGTGTCAGCGATAATCTGATAACCCGGCCAAGAGGTGAGTTTATATTTATCGGAGCCAATCTGTTTGGCCTTTTGCTCTTCAGGTAACCACTCGTTAGCTTCAAGCTCCTCGTCAACCATATAAGCTTGAGAAGGTCCGGGCATTAGATCTCCGCCGGGACAGTCTAAGTTTCCGGTTATCGCGCGCATTAGCGCTCTGGCATGCATACCGGCTCCGGCGGTTTTGCCAAGTTGGTCTGCCGTGCAACCCCACTGGATGCAGCCGGGTTTGTTGTTTGCATACATTCTGGCGGCTTCTCTGATCTGGTCAGCCGTAAGCCAAGTAAGCGGAGCGGCCCATTCCGGCGAGTATTGCCACATGTGCTCCCATAACTCGTCAAATCCTATGCACCAGTTATTGACAAATTCTGCATCATAAATCTGCTCGAACATGATTGTGTGCAGCATAGCAAGCGACAGAGCAGTATCCGAACCCGGACGCAGCGGCAGCCAAAGATCGGCATGAGCGGCTGTCTCTGAATATCTTGGATCAACGACTATGATCTTTAAACCGCTGTCTTGCAGTCCGCGATATCCATGTATTCCGGGCATATTTGAAGCTGCCGGGTTTACTCCCCACAAGATGATGACCTTTGCGCCGCCTAGATCGGTTTCGAACGGACTCCAACCCGACACAGCAGTCTCTATCATAAACGTTGGTATCCAGCAAAGAAGTGCATTGTGGAAGCTATTGGGGCTGCCAAACAAATTCATGAAACGACGGCGCGACCAGTCGTCAGTTCTGGTTGTTCCGCCGGCTGTTGCTACTGCCTCAGCGCCGCTTTCTTCTCTGATCTGGTTGAGCTTCTCAGCGATTTCTGCAATAGCCGTATCCCAGTCGATACGCTCCCATTCGTTTGCACCTTTTTCGCCTTTTCGCTTGAGCGGATAATTGATGCGATCAGGATGATCCAGATGTTTTAGAGCGATATTCCCCCTACAACACAAACCGCCTTGGTTAGTGGGATGCGTTGGGTCACCTTCGATTTTTATGACCTTGCCGTCTTTGACATAAGCCAAGACTCCACAGTTTTGGTGACAGAAGTAACAGCATGACTTCTTTACCTCAACTCCTTCAGCGTGAATATCAATTGTCTCGCTCACGCTTACCTCTCTTTCTCTTGGTTACAACCTAAAGCGGCGAGACCAAGACAAGACCTCGCCAAACCTGTTGCTTATGATGCAATAGGCAAAACTTATGATTACTCTAGTATAAGACCACGTCAAGCAAAATTGATAGTACCAAAAGGGCTATTTTATAGGGAGGTACTATACTTTTTTGGAATATGTGTAATACGCATAAGATGATTTTGAGATTTTAGGCATTTTTTTATAGTTATTTTAGCGAGAGTAACAATTTGTTTATAGCGGTGTTTGAGCGAGTGCTTTATGGGCGTGAACGTCATGTTGAGCGGTGAATAATGTGTGAAATTGAGATATCAAATCGTGCGTTTTGGCGACATCGGTTCTCGCTCTGAGGGTGCTTGGTAAGATATTTAGGCTACGCAACGCTTCATTCAGCACGACAATAGGTTGATCCTTAGTCCGTCTGAGGCGGTTTTTATTTTGCCGTGGTGGATCTCCAGCTTTTGCGCTAGTTCGCCTACTGTAATGGGGGTGTCGTATGTCATTGATAGGTGTGTTAGGTAGCCTTGTTTGCACTCGAGCTCAACCAGATAGTTAATCGCGTCATCAATGCTGAGATGTTTTTTGGGCATCCAGTTATCGCCGTTGAATGTGGCGTCCAAGATGATGATATCCGCACCGCGAATTGCATCTTCCGACTCTTTAGGCAAACGGCTGGTATCGGGAAAATATGCGCACTTAAACTCATTGCTGTAGCTATGGCTTATCAAAAAGCCAAAACAACCGGGGTTATGAGTTGCCGGAAGCGGCAGATAAGTGATTCCGGCAAGTTCAAACTGCTCAAAAGCTTTGATCTCGTTAAACTCCAGGCAGTCTTCCATGAAGTCAAAATGTGACTTTAGATACGTGATGACAGACGCACCGGCATAAACCGGTATTGATTGCTTGCGTTTTAGACGCACATAGTATTCAAGTGTGCCAAGCCCGGCAACGTGGTCGTTGTGTTCATGGGTGTAGATAATGGCATCTACTGATGTGACATTGGCATCTAAAAGTTGTTGGCGCAATTCTTGTGCAGTATCTATGAGGGTGTTGAATTGTACAGACTCAAGTTCGCTTTGGATCAAGACGCTTGGGCCGCCACGCGCATGCTGGGGATGCTCTATGGCCTCTTTGCATGCCGGGCAGTCGCAGTAAAAAGCCGGCACCCCTGTTGAGGTGCCGGTTCCTAAGAATTTTAAATAAGCTGACATAATTGCTCCAGCCTCTACTGTAAGCGAAGTCCAACTTCTTTGAGCTGACGAGCAGAAACACCGGCCGGCGCTCCGGTCATCGGGTCTGCTCCGCTGGAAGTTTTAGGAAAAGCGATAACGTCGCGAATGGACTTAAAGCCACCTAGCAACATCACTAAGCGATCTAAACCTAAAGCAATGCCGCCATGCGGTGGCGCACCAAAACTCAAGGCTTCGAGCAAGAAGCCAAACTGTTCACGCGCATCTTCTTCACTAAAGCCAAGTGCCTTGAGCACACGCAATTGCAACTGCTCATCATGAATACGCAATGTGCCGCCGCCTACCTCATAACCATCCATGATCAAATCATATGAATAACTACCGCAAGCGAGCGGATCGGTATCGAGCTTATCCAGGTCTTCATCTTTAATGCGAGTAAATGGATGGTGATTGGCGTTGTAACGCTTTTCATCAGCATCATATACAAACATTGGGAAGTCTACTACCCAAAGCAAACTGTGACCCTCACGCGGTATCTCAAGCAGATCGGCTAAGTACAAGCGCACGGCACAAAGCGCTGCCGAGACGACCTCAAAACTATCGGCCCCAAAAACTACCAGGTCTCCCGCCTCTACGCCAAGCGTGGTTTTAAGCTGTGCAAACTCGTCATCGGTAAAGAACTTAACTATCGGAGATTTAACCTCGCCGTCTTTGGTAAAAGCTATCCAAGCCATACCTTTTGCACCGTGATCGGTAGCTACGGCAGCTATCTTGTCTATCTCACCGCGGCTTAAGTCACCCGCGCCTTTAGCATTGATCGCTTTTACCACGCCGCCGGCTTCTACAGCAGAGGCAAAGACCTTAAAGCCACTACCTCCTAAAATGTGAGAGACATCGGATAGCTCTAACCCAAAGCGAGTGTCAGGGCGATCGTTGCCAAAACGACCCATCGCCTCGGCGTAACACATGCGTGGTAAGGGGAATTGATGCGGAGCGCCTGCGGCATCTAACACCTCGGCCATCACATCTTCCATCAACCCCAAGATATCGTCTTCGGAAATGAAGCTCATTTCCAAATCTAATTGCGTAAACTCCGGCTGACGGTCGGCGCGCAGATCCTCATCTCTAAAACAGCGAGCAATCTGATAGTAACGCTCTACGCCGCCTACCATTAACAGCTGCTTGAATAGCTGCGGACTTTGCGGCAGCGCATAGAAATTACCCGGCGCAGTGCGAGCCGGTACGAGGAAGTCGCGAGCGCCTTCGGGTGTAGAAAGTCCAAGTATCGGGGTTTCCACTTCAATGAAGCCGCGACTATTTAACGCCTGATGCATGGCGGCAGTCACAGTTGAGCGCAGTTTTAATGCGTTAAGCACCTCGCTGCGACGGATATCCAAGTAGCGCCAGCGCAGACGCGTGAGTTCGTCGGTGTCAATGCCGTCTTCGATGGCAAACGGCGGAGTTTTGGCAGAGTTAAGAATCTCTACCTTGGAGAGCAATACTTCGATCTCGCCGGTAGGCATATTGGGGTTTGCCGTTCCGTCCGGGCGGGCACGCACCACACCACTTACAAGTATGACCCACTCAGGACGCATACGCTCGCCAAGCGCAAATTGTTCACCAATAGTATCCGGATCAAACACGATCTGAGTGATGCCGGTGCGATCGCGCAAATCCACAAAGATTAATCCACCATGATCGCGGCGATGATTTACCCAACCACTAAGGGTTACTTCCGCGCCGATATTTGCTGCGGTGAGCTCGCCACAGGTATTGGTGTGCATGCTATGGGTGTTCAGATGGTCGGTCATTAGGTCATTACCTTTCGTTTATCATTTCAAGTCTACAAAACTTTATTCACTGTTAAATAGCCTGTCTTTTGCACTTGCAACTATATCATTTAACTTAACAAGCTCTTCTTCTCTGGTCGCAAGGCTTCTGAGTTTTACCACACCTTGATTCAGCTCATCCGGTCCTACAATAATGATATGCGCGGCACCGGATTTGTCGGCATGCTTAAATTGTGATTTTAAAGAGCGATTTTGATGATCCAGCTCCACTGCCACGCCTGCATCCCTGAGCTCACGTGCTATAGCAAAGCTTTGTGCACGCGTAGAATCGTCTACAGCAGCTACATATACATCAATGCCATAGGTGCCAAACTTATAAGTACCTACTGCATCAATGACCATTAAAATGCGTTCAAAACCGATGGCAAATCCAAGACCGGGCGTAGGTTTTCCGCCAAACTCTTGGATAAGTTTATCATAGCGACCTCCCCCACCAATTGCCGACTGAGAGCCTAATCCCTCGCTAACTTGCACCTCAAAAACCGTGCGGGTGTAATAATCAAGCCCGCGAACCAGCCTGGGCTCCTCAATATATTCTACTTTGGACGCGTCCAAAAAAGCTTTCACACTTTGATAATGCTCTTTGCACTCAAGACAAAGCATGTCTGTAATTTTTGGAGCACTACTTAAGACTTGCTGACAGTCAGCGTTCTTGCAATCAAAAGCTCTTAGCGGATTAGTATCAGCGCGACGCACACAATCCGGACAAAGAGCCCCGGCGTGATCCAAGATAAATTCACGAATGCTTTGCCTGTATGCCGGCCGACAATTATCATCGCCCATTGAGTTTACCAGCAGGCGCATCTTATCTTTAGGAATGCCGATGCTTTCAAAGAATTGGATAAGCATGATAATGACCTCGGCATCGGCAGAAGGCTCCGGCGCACCAATACACTCTGCACCTATTTGGTGAAACTCGCGCAGCCGCCCCTTTTGCGGTCGTTCGTGCCTATACATCGGAGCAGCGTAAACAAACTTGGTAGTAGTTGCATCCGGCGGTACCAAATTGCCTTCAACAATTGCGCGTGCTACCCCTGCCGTCATCTCCGGTCTAAGCGCCAATACATCTTCGCTCTTAAGCTTCTCACCAGCCACCAATTTGTTAAGTGAACTTGTGGAGTTTACCAGAAACATTTCTTTTCCTACCACATCGGTTGCCTCACCGATGCCGCGAACAAATACATCCAGCTGCTCAAATGTAGGAGTTTCTATGATCTTATAACCATATTTAGCAAAGCAGCTAATAGCTGCTTGTTGCATGAAGTGCCATGCCTCACCGTCGCGACCAATCAGATCGGTGGTGCCTTTAGGAGCGCGTAGAGCCATTAATTAATCTTTCTGCTTGGGGAGGTGCCGGCTAACCGACGCTTCCTGAGGAGGTATCGACAATCCGACACTTCCTAAACTAAGGTCAAGTAAGCAAGTATTGTACCAGAGCAGCGGTTTTATTTAATTTGCTATTTGGGATTTTGTTACGTGTGCGCATTCTCCGGCCATAATATCTTTGATGCTCACCGAGCTAAGGTAGTCTCTGAGCAATTTATTAGCGCCATCCCATACGCGATGAAACTTGCAACCCTTGCTTCGCGAGCACCATTCCTTGTCGCTGGTGCAGATCGAGACGCTTACCGGCCCTTGAACCATCTCTATCAGATCAAACAGGGTAAGTTTTTCAGGGTCAGCATTTAACAACATGCCGCCGTGCGCTCCTCTGACAGACTGAATAACGCCATTTTTAACAAGATCGTGTTGAATGCTTCTGGCAAATGCATAAGGAACCTCTTGCAAGGCAGCTGCCTCACGCACAGAAAGTGGTTTTCCGTCATTTGACACAAGCGCAGCGATCAACCGGATCGCATAATCAGTTCGTCGAGAGATCTCCATCAACAATCCTTACCGGGTCAACCTACATGTCAGTCCTGGATATCAAGCTGCGGCAAGTAGAATTGCATAGCTTAACATGCCATAAATATCCCCCACGCAAGCAATTTTCAGTTTAGCATAATTGATACCGCTGTTATAGCATTTCCGCTTCAATATCTTGATAAAGTTGTGCTACAGCCTCATCTTCGACAGCTTTATAAAGTTGCGAGTCATGATCTATATATTGCGCAATGTTAACTAAAACGTCGCCAATTTTCACTTTGCTGTATTGCCCGGTACGTAAAGACTCGCGGTACGCAGTCTCTGTTGCCATACCGGATGCATTGATTATCTCGCGGCGCGATAAACCGTCCGATAACTCGGCGATCCTATCTACATCAAGCTCGGTAAACGATGGATGCGATTTAGCAAAATAAACCAGCACGTCACGACGCTCTTTTTTAGATGGAGGCAATATCTCAATCTCACTAAGCGGCTCCACAAGATCTAGTAGAGGGCTTTTGATCGATCCCGTGTGCTCTGCGGTAGCCATTAAAAACACTCCCGGACGCTGCCTGAGCGCCCGCAGATATCCCGTGATCTCAGATTGCATCGATCGTCCGTTGCCGCCCATAGACATGCCATGACCGCGGTGGTTTTTAATCGCCGCTTGCTCGTTATTGAACATTCTCTGCAAGTTATCGATATTTTCGATCAGAACAATGCAAGGTGTAGGCAGATTCATCATATCCATCGGGCCGCCAAAAAGGCTGCGCTTAAATGGTCCGGCAAACTTGATCGTGCCGTTACCTTG
>DBCW01000154.1:0-16519 GCA_002293265.1 Eggerthellales bacterium UBA948 | reverse complement strand
AAAAGCTGTCCTCAATAGAAAGCGGCGCAACACCGTGCATCGCCGCGCTTCGCTCCACAAAGGTTTTAAAGTTTTCGTCTCCGGCAGACAAAAAGCCAAATTCACGCATACGAACCAGTGCAGCATCAAAACCAACAAGATGCGAATAATTGAGCTGAGAGTTTGCCTCGCCGCTAAGGTTGCGCTTACTTATCTTATTTAGCTGATCATTTAATTTGGCAAGTCCGGTCTTTGTCTTGTTCAAGGCTTCGGTAGCGGATGCCATTTCCGGTGGTCTGAGATCAATCTTTTGCAGCGACATGGGCGCACCAACACCCGATGACTCTACGTCGCTTGCGACTGCTTCACTGATCTGCCCAAGCATATCTTTAAGGGAATCGTATAGCTCGGGATCATCTTCGCCATCAAGTTCGCGCGAAACAGCGCTGGCAATGTTTTCGATATCTGTCTCTGAAATCCCCATGTCTTCAAGCTGGCTTAAAGCCAAAGACTGCAAGCGTAAAACAGCTTGCTCATTTTCCTCAACACTGTTGTAATGTGAGAGTTCATTAAATATCGATTCAGCCGTCGAGCGATCATTTTCCTCGCAAGCTAAATCCCAAGCCTTTCTCAGACCGTCGAGTACTTTTGGCGAAGTTATTTCGCCGTGTGCTGACTCAACCTCATAGGCTGCTCTAAACAAATGTATGGCCAAGCGAGCATTATCTGAAGCCATCGCAAACTGCGCTGCTTCCAAATAGAACTTGGCGCTTTTTTCAAAACCGTTTTGAGGTTCGTATTCTGTCCCCATAATCCAATCCGTTCGCTTAGTACGTAATCGCATTCGCTGCATCACTTATGGAAGCACCAAAACAGGTACTTCCTTATCCACTTGTAAACATGATATCGCTTTTAATTGGTTAAATGGTATGTCAACTAGTCCGTTTACCAAAACGTTTCCTCGATAATATGGTGAATTATTCGGGTTTAAAGCTCCAGTCTACAGTCTCCCAGCCCCATTTTTTGCGCATGTGGTCAAGACCGCTATCCGGATTTACTGCAACCGGGTTTTTCGCTGCACCTAATATGTAACGGTCACTTCTATGGTCGCCATATGCTGCCACTAACTGCCAATTATCGTGACCAAAAGCTGCATCTGCCCAGTTGGTCAGCTGAATAAGCTTCTGTTTGCCTTCCGGTGGTTCTCCACAGACATTGCCGGTATAATAACCGTTTTCTGACTCCATCTCGGTGCACATGAAGTGGTCAGCCCCTATGTCAGCGGCAGCTTCTTTGATGATCGGATAAAACGAGGCGCTTACTATTACTACCTTTGCGCCTTCGCTTTTATGCATATTGATGGTCTCTATAGCTTTTGGGCGAAGCCTGTGCCTTAATTCTTCTTTATAAAACTCAGCCATAATCCGATCAGCTTCGTCGGCTGCAAAGTGCGAGAATCCCTTGTAAACATATTTACGCACGGAAGCCTGCTCAACCGGTATATGTAATTTGTATCTAATGCCCCACCAGGTGGTTTTTAAAGCTACCAGTGGGGATATCACGCCTTTGATTACAAGCTTACGTATCATATAAACCGGAGAGTGCCCTTCAAGCACGGTGTCATCAAAATCAAAAGCCACGATTTTAACTTGAGCATCATCGTTGTTGTTGTCGTTATTGTTAATGTTGCCGTTATTGCCACCATCTCTGCGCCGGATAAGCTGTCTTCGCAGGTCATTAAGCGCTTTTCCACGATGAGAAATGCTGTTTTTCTCTTCCGGGCTTAATTCGGCCATGGTTCTGCCGTCAGCAATTTCATCAGGAAAAAAGATCGGGTCGTAGCCAAATCCACCATCGCCTTGAGGCTTATGCGCAATGCTGCCTCGACATTCACCGTGACCAACAAACTCGTGTCCGGCCTCATCCACAAATACAATGGTGCATACGAAACGAGCCTCGCGCTGACCGTCTGCAAGGTCATTCATGTTGACAAGCAGCTTATTGATGTTGTCTTGATCGTTTGCGTCTTCGCCGCTATAACGCGCTGAGTGTATTCCGGGTTCGCCATTAAGCGCCAAGACTTCCAGACCGGAATCATCAGCCAGCACTGCAACGTCTTTGGCAAACTCGCGCACCGACATCACCTTTATGCGCGCGTTTTCTTCGTAAGTAGTACCTGTCTCGTCTGGGTCACTTACAATCCCATAGTCGCTCAGCGTGTGGTAGCTCCAGCCATCCATATCTAAGCGATCCACAATTTCCGGGATCTTACCCTTATTGTTTGTGGCAACAACTACGTTTACCACTTTGTTGGAGTCACCCACGTTATTTCTCCAGAACCTCTCTTTGCGCATCAAGCAAAGCGTTCAGCCCTTTAACCCCTATGTCTAATAAATTATCAAGCAGCGCACGATCAAAACCTGCTCGTTCTCCCGTACCCTGCACCTCAATGAACTCGCCTTTGGCAGTCATTACCAAGTTCATGTCTATCTCTGCTCGCGAGTCTTCGCGATAATCAAGATCCAGCAGTACTCGTCCGTCCACCATACCAACACTTACAGCTGCTACCTGACCAAACAAAGGGTCGCCTTTAAGCTTGCCGGCATTTTTCCACACGCTAAGCGCGTCATGCAGCGCGATCCAAGCTCCGCATATCGAGGCAGTGCGAGTGCCACCATCAGCTTGGATCACATCACAGTCTACGGTGATGGTTATCTCTCCAAGCGCGTCCAAGTTTACCGTTGCACGCAGCGAACGCCCTATCAGACGCTGAATCTCGTGGGTTCTGCCTTTTTGCCCATTTAACTCACGACGATTGCGCTTGCCGCTGGAGGCCGGAAGCATAGCGTATTCTGCTGTAACCCAACCCTTGCCGGAGCCTTTTAGCCACGAAGGAACGGATTCTTCGATACTTGCCGCACACAATACTTTAGTATCGCCAAAGCTTACCAGGCACGAGCCATAAACATTTTTGAGGTAGTTGCGCTCAAAAGTCACCACCCTTAAAGCATCGTCTGCGCGATTATCTGCACGTAACGCTAGCATCTTCTATTCAAACCTTTCTTTTGCAAGGCTACCTGCGCCAAGCTCGTCAAGTGAAACACTTTGCACTTCCGGTATATTTTTCTCAAGAATCGCAGAGCCAATTTCTGCGAACTCATCGGTGTTTAGAGCAGTTGTCACGTAGCGGTGCTTAGGCTCTTTGACTCCCGATGCCAGCTGCTCGCGATACGCCAAAACACTGGCCACATCTCTGGCGGTCTCTTCAGCACTAGAGATTATTTTAACATCTGCACCCATTACCTGAGCTATCAGCGGTATTAAAAGTGGAAAATGCGTACAGCCTAGCACCAACGTGTCTACATCCAGTGACTTAAATGGGCTTAGATAAGTGCGAGCGATTTCTAGTCGGGAAGAAGAAATATGTGCGGAGGAGGTGCGGTCTTTTAAGTCGTCGATTACCTCGCTGTTGTGAAGACCCTGTTCAACTATGTCTACAAAACTAGGCGTGGCCTCGGAGAATACGGTGATATTTTCTTGCAAGGCGCGAATTGCCTTGGAGTAGATGTCTGAATTTACCGTGGCCTCGGTGCCGATGACACCCACGCGGTTTGTGAGTGTAGCCTTCACAGCTGCACGCGCTCCCGGTGCAACAACGCCAATTACGGGTACTATCAACTCCTGCTGTATGGTCTCAAGTGCTGCCGCAGTAGCCGAGTTGCAGGCAATAACAATCAACTTGACATCCTGCTTTAACAGCCAATGAGATATCTGTCTGGCAAAGGTTTTTATCTCATCCAACGGTCTTGGACCGTATGGACAGCGAAGTGTATCGCCAAAATACAAAATGGATTCGTTTGGCAATTGCTGCATAATCTCGCGCACAACGGTAAGCCCACCAACACCGGAGTCAAAAACTCCAATTGGTAAGTCATTTATATTGCTAATACATTTATCATTTTTGGTAGCGTTCAGGGCTGTTTCTAACATGTGTAATAGTATAACCCATGGCTTGGTGAGTATCGCAGCGCAGACCCTTTTACGCTTTTTGTACTATTTTGTATCTCGCCTGTTAGCGGCGAAACATATAGGGAAATATTCAAAATGATAATTCACTCAATGTCCAAAGGTATTACGTATTCTCCATACATGCTGTAGTCAATGCTTAAAATGTTTAGCAAGGCACTTTCCACATTTGCCTTCTTGTCTATTCTGATCTCCAAGTACTCCAGTTTTCCTGTTTCCTCATTGAAACGCATGTACGGAGATAAACGGTCATCTTTGATCTCAAACATGAATGAGTTTATATCCTTAAGTTCGTGGAAGTTTTCATATGCTAATTTGATTCGAATCGTATCCTTGTTTTTCTCAGTCTCGCAAGGCTCTCGCTTTACCTCTGCGATGCTTATTTTTCCTAGGTCAGTTTCAATAGCTACATCGCTGTTTTCGGTGGTGTATCCGTTTGGGAGCCTAACTTTGAGCTCTTGGTTTACCTCTCGCTGCATAGAAAGATAAGGAATGTGCAGAGTTGCATTTTTATCGTTTTCCGGCATTTCAAAAACTGTACGTCCGAGCACATACCAATGTGAATTGTGTTTAGGGTCAACGTAATCAAAATACTTGCCGCTCTCCGTTTCTATGTATCGGCTGTCATTAAACTTCCCTATTGTCGGCTGCCCATACCCCACAATCACATCATCTATCGCAGAATCAACCATAAACGGATAACACCAAACGATCAGTCTGTCTTCTAGCCTTTGGGCTGTTGCGGTGATAGATATCTCGTTTTGGACATCATTTGGTCCTATCTGCTCTATGCTCTCATAAGTCAAACATGGGGTGAGTTTAAATGACAGGCTCTGCGAAAAACCTTTTATTGCGATCTCAAAAACATCATCACTTGCAGGTGGGCTTACAGTCATCGAACGCACAAACAAAACATCATTTGAAGCGACATATGTTTCTTCAGAATCTAGTTCTGATGGGCTGATTGGCTCACCATTCTTATGCAACGTTAAGTCCTCGGCATACAAACTCAAGCCGGAAACTGACACAACTACAGTCAGTTGATCGTTCAGATATACCGCCCTTGCTATCTCAGCTTTTACGCTGCCTGCATCCATGCTTTCAGTTATGGACTCGACCATGTATGCGGAGGCTTCTTCTTTCTCCACAATACCCACTCCGGGGATGAACGTGAACATACTTCTGATCGCAGCGGCGACAGTATCAAAACCAACAAAGGATACTGAAACGAAAACAACAGCTGCAACGGCGGCGCTTGTCATCAATTTCATGGGAAACTTGAGCGTCTTTCTGGTCTTTAACCCGGCTTTTTTGAATACCGCGTTCCTTATACGCGCTGACTCTTGGCTGCTTGCAGCAAAGTCAACATCCATATCTTTGAGCAATGCATCGGTTTGTGCTTGAGAAAAATCATCAAATGCCCTTGCGATATTTTCTTCCGTCATAAGATACCTCCCAAAGATAACTTAAGTTTATCTAAAGCCCGTGACGCTCTTTTGTTGATAGTGTTCTCCTTGATACCCAGTGCCTTTGATATATCCTTCGCGCTTTGACCAAAGTAATACTTGCGGATGATGATCTGGCTATCCGGCTCGCCGAGTGCTCTTATCTCAACAAGCAGCTGGTCGTTGGTTTCGTTGTCGTTTGCGATTGCCGCTACATCGTTGTTTTCGTCGATGGGATCCATATCCAGTTCATCNNCATCCAAAGGTATAACCTTGCCGGTATTTTGGTGCTTCCTGTAAACATCAATGGCCGTTCTTCTGGCCAACACAGCTAGGTAGGACTTCAGTGTGCCTTTCGAAAGATCAATACGCTCACGACTCTGATATGTCTTATAAAAGACGTCGCTTACACATTCCTCAACATCTTGTTTACTGCAAACATTTGACAATTTGCCACTAACGATTGCATACACGAACCCCATCCACTTATCCATAAGTTTTTCCAGCCCCTTATCCGGGCTATGGACAAGCAACGAGAGCAACGCATCGTCATCCAAGCAGATCATCCTCAACTCTTCCATTCCAACAATCGTTGTTATTAATACAATTCGTAAATCAACGTCATAAAGTGACACGATTTTAAATGTTTTTGCGATTTTATTACAATTTTTGTATTGATTGCGATCTGCAATGCACCGAAAGATACTTTTCCGCTTCGCCTTCTTTTTAATGTAAGCCTGCCGGCTTTGACATAAGCTGCCTTCGCAATCTTACGTGTTTTGCGGCAAAATCTTTTGGCATCTTCAAACGTCTGTCCAGTAATTTGCTTAGTACTCCAACCAAAGTTCTAAACTTCTGAGCATTGATAATCTGCTGCTTTGTTACTGTTACAACTACTATTCCTGTTGCTGTAAGCGCGTTTCGTCTCGCTGCATCTTTATCGATACGCTCTGCTTGAGTGTGGTAGAAAGCACTGTCGTATTCCACATCAATAAGTTTGTCAGGCCAAAACAGATCGCAAATCTTGGGTTTCGCTTTTGGCTTGCCTCGCATACTCAATGTTTCAACCGGGTAGTTTAACTTAGGGATCGGCAAGCTATAGCCTCCCAGCCTGTATGGCAAAGTTAGCAACATGGTCAGAATTGTTTCCATAGGTGAAGCTGACCCCTCAACTGCGAATTTCAGTGAATTTCTTGTGCTCTTCAAACCAATATGGCCTGTTGTGGATAGAGTGAACTGCCTTATCTTTTCGATGTTTGTAAGCGGACTATCGTCTCGAAAACCACGTTCTATATCTGTGGGATTTATTCGATAAGTTCCACAGAGCTCAAAAATCAATGCCGTAAGTTCGGCAAGCGAAAGTTCTTTTGCCATCTGCACAATGCACAGCTCAGGCGAGCTGATCAATATGCCATTTTTCAGCTGAACAAAACTGCCTTTTGGGAAATGGCCGGAATCGATGTGGCAATGCAGGTTCGCAGTTGATTTTCTTAGCGTATCATTGCCAACCAATATATGAAGAGGTTTTGTTAGTCCAAGTAAACTACTTTCTCTGATTGCGCTGGCGTCACACATCGTGGCAGGAAGATGTCCCGCAAAATCAACATTTCCCCGAGTAGCAATCTTTGCTTGCTCTCTCCTCCAGAATTCGAGTGCAGAACTATGACTAATAAACCATTGTTGCATTGTGCTTCCCACCCCTTGTGCCTCTGTAGAACGATTACGAATGATTCTTACTATTATATTATAATAGCTTAGTATAGTCTTTCTTGCAAATCCCCAGGTCACCGCATTGCGATTATTTTACCAAGCTTTTTTTGAAGCAAGCGATCACACGTAATCGGCTATTTAAGGCACAATGCATCGGGCTGTTATATCTATCTTTGCGAACGCTTTCCTTGTCCTCTTCGCGAGAAATACAATCCCACCAGCATCAAGATTAGTCCGCCAAACAGACCTGCTGCTATTATGCCTGCCAGTGTAATTGCCGAGTCTCCAGTTGGTGGTAAGTCGCTGTAGATACCATCTCCGGCGGCGCTTGCATCTGAGCCGCCAATGACAATCACAATATCGCCATCCCCCACTGTACCGCCGCCGGGTGGGGTTACAGTGCCTCCACCGCTCGGAGGTGGTGTGATTCCTCCACCACCCGGCGGTGTTGTGCCGCCGCCGGATGCTGCTGCGGCTGTGACCGCATTGTCTAGCGACAAGGCTGCTGCCCTGATGTCGGCAGAAAGTGCACTTGCCACATCTGTCCTCGACCTACTTATCACATCGTTTAACAGATTCAACGCAGTAATAACATCGGGGTCATCGGCATATTCGCTGGTCTGCGCTGCTTCGACCCTTTCATTCGATCCGCTAATTGCAGACTCGCGTTGCAGCCTTGCCGCCTCAACAACGGTCACAAACTGCGCGATGGCTTCTGCTATCTGCTCTGCTGTAGATTCCGGATTGCTTATCAAGGCTTCAAGAGCTTGCTCGGCGGCAAGGCATTCTTCCTCGTGTGTAACCGGTTGAGTCTGAGGGTCCTCCATTGCACTGCGTGCTTCTGCGACAACGTTGTCACGCGCAGTATAAGCGTTTTGGTTGGCAGTGTTTAATGCGTTGGTACCATTTTTGATATCTTCGGTAGTGGACGCGGGGCTATTCAACGTATTTTGCAAATCATTACGAGCATCAATCACAGATTGAGCATTGTTGTTTGGCGGCTGATTCGAATTGTTGATAGCCGTCTGAGCATCGTTTGCAGCCAACTCTCGATCTGAACCCGCCGTTTGCCTGGCATCATTTAGCGTGCTTGTGGCATCAGCAATTTGCTGACTCGTAGATGCCGGATTACTCAAGACATTCTGCAAGTTTTCTTTGGCATCTTTAACCGGCTGTTCATTAGTTACAGAAGAGTTGTTAGCATCACTTATCGCCTGCTTTGCGTTGTCACGAGCAGTTTGCGCTGCAGCGGCTGCATTTTGCACTTGCTCCATAGCCGCCCTGATGTTAGAGGTGAGAGCATTTGAAGAGTCGCTTGCCGCATCAGCCATCACTTGGTTTAAGTTATTCATAGCCGCCACGACACCGGGCTCTTGTCCAACAGGTGAGCTGCTTGTAGAGTTATTTAAACTCGCAGCGTCACTATTTACAGACTCACGGACATCTTTGGCAGTAGTAACGGCACTATTTAGTTGTTCAGTTGCCGCAACTATCTGAGCAGTTGTTGAAGCCGGGTTTTCATTCACACTTTGCAGATTGCTCATCGCTGCCGCAACCGCTGGCTCATTTGTTACCGGAGCGGTATTGTTAGTGCTCATTGCCGCAGTGGCCGCGTCTTTGGCAGCCTGCCTATCTCGCAAGGCGTTTTCAACATGCGAATCTAACCTATCGGCGGCATCTTTTATTTGTTGTGTGGAGGAGTCCGGATTGCTCATCACGTTTTGTAGATCGTTGATAGCCTCGGACACAGTGGGCTGATTTTTTACCGGATCAGCTTGAGTGATGGAGTTGTTGGCATTATTTACTACATCTTGTCTGTCCGATTGAGCCTGCGTCACAACATCATTAAGCGCAGTTGTTGCGTCCTCAATTTGCTGTTGGGTAGAGTCCGGGTTGTTGAGCAGGTTTTGCAGAGCATCACGGGCATTAATTACCGGGAGCTCGCCTTTAACGTTGGAATTGTTGGCGTTGTCGATAGCTGTCTGACCGCTTTGCGTCGCGGTGCCCCTATCAGATTCGGCCTGTTGACGCGTGCTATTCAAGGTGTTGGTGGCATCTTCAATCTGCTGTAGTGTAGAGTCCGGGTTGTTGAGCAGGTTTTGCAGAGCATCTTTATCTCTAATAACATCTTCGTTATTTTTCGCGGCTGAGTTATTTGCATCGGTGATCGCAGTATTGGCAGCTCCCGTTGCGCTATCACGTTTGGCTTGCCCTTCTTGCTGTATTCGTTTTAGCTCTTCGGTTGCCGCTTGAATATCTTTACTTAAAGCCGCCGAATCATTGCTGGCAGCGTTAGCCATAACGTTTTGCAGATCAGCAATCGCCTGTTGCACAGCACTCTCACCTTTGACCGGAGACTGGTTAGCAGCATTTATCGCACTTACGGCATTACTTGTAGCTGTATCGCGCTCGGTCTTTGCCGCACTTACATGATTGTTGTAAGCCGTTGTTGCTTGGGTAAGCTGCTCGGTGGTTGATGATGGGTTATTTATTAAGTCTTGCAGATATTGAGTCTCGGCAGGAATTGAGGCCTCGTTAGACACCGGACTTGAAGCTGCAATAGCGTCTTGTGCGCCTTGTCTGGCATTAGCATTGTTTTGATTGGCGGCGGAAACGGCGCTTTCCAGCTCAGATCGTAGCCCATCAATATCGGCGGTCACGTACGCTGCGCTGTCGTTGCTTGCCTGGGTTATGGCGTTTTGCAGATCGGACACAACCTGCTTAACAGCACTGTCTTGACTTGCTACTGCATCGCCTTGTGCTGAGCTTATGGCAGTATTAGCGTTTGACACTGCCTCATCACGCGCAGTCTTAGCCGGCGCAACCACATCGTTTAGCGCTATTGTGGCATCTCTGATCTGTTGAGTAGTCGCATCAGGATTACTTAAAGTGTTTTGCAGCTCTGTTTTGCGTGCTAAAACATCAGGTTCGTTTGTAACCGGCGCGGTATTGCTAAGCGCATTTTGTGCATCTTGCCTTGCTGCGGTATGGTCAGCGTCAGATGCCCCGGAGGCCGTATTAAGTGCGTTAACACGCTCAATAATGTTTGCTGTCAAAGCACCGGCTTGATCGGCATCGGCATTGCTTATTGTAGTGTTAAGTGCAGCTATTTCGTCAAGGGTTGCTGCGTCCGGTGGTGGCGTAGAGCCTTGTGCCTTAGTTATCGCCGCTTGAGCTATGCTCTTGGCATCGTCTCTGGCAACCTTAGCGGCACTTACCACATTGTTTAAGGCATCGGTAGCTTGCTGTATCTGTGCTGATGTTGACTTGGGATCATCAAGTATGGTCTGAAGGTCATTTTTTCTCTGCACAACACCCGGCTCATTGGATACCGGAGAGATATTAGTTGGAGCCATCGCATCGGCTGCATCCTGCCTAGCCGTGGTCTGATCTCCTGCCGCAGTGCTAACTGCGTCATTTAGAGCACCGGTAGCTGTGTTAATCTGCGCAGTGGTTGCGCTATCGCTGTCTGCTGCTGCCGCTTGCTGCAACTGGTTTAAAGCATTTGTGGCATCTATCACACGCTGGTCATTGGATTGATTAGTGCCGGCGGCTGCAGTCTTTGCCGCTTCAGCATTGGCATTTGCCGTATCGCGAGCTGTTTTAGCATCGGTTACAGCCGTATTTAATTCAGAGGTAGCCTGCCTGATTTGATCGGCCGTAGATGTTGGATCATTTAAAAGATTGTTCAGACTTGTAAGCCTCTGGTCAACAGCAGGCTCATGAGTTACCGGCGCAGTATTTGCCGGGTCTTTAGCGGTATTTGCTTCTGTAGTAGCAGCCGCTCTATCATCCGTAGCATTTGCCACGGCAGTATTCAATGCAGAAGTGGCGTCTTTAATCTGTTGAGTGGTAGAGCCGGGATTGTTTAAGACACCGGCAAGATTGTTCTCTGCGGCCACAACATTTGCGTCGTTTCTTACCGCAGAGCTTGAGACGTTATTGTTTGCTGTCTCGGCATCTTTACGTGCGTTAGCGCGATCAGTCTCGGCCGAATTTATCGCGTTATTTAATGCTGTTGTGGCATCTTTGATCTGTTGGGGAGTAGCAGCTGTGTTGCCCATTGTGTTTTGCAGGTTGGTCTTAGCATCACTTACAGTGGTCTCATTGCCCGCCGCTGACGTATCCGCTCTGCTAATAGCGGCATTTGCATTTTGAGCAATCGCAGGATCCATGTCATATATCTGATATATCTGCGACGAGCCGTCACCGTTTACACGTAAGTCAGAGTCAGAGCGAGCACTATCTACTCCTCTATATACATAGTCTTGGATTAGAGGTGCATTAACCGTGCTGATATCTGCGTTGGTTGGCTGCGGCATCACGGTATCGAGTTTGATGGTGTTTCCGTTTGCGTCAACATAGTGATAAGTAACATTTTGATTGGTTGGGGTGTAGTTAACTTGGAATCTTTGTTGCTGCGAATCAGGTGTGCCGGCCGGGGTTTCAACGGCGTTGGCATCGTATTTTGGCTGAACCGTGAGTGCTGCAGCCAGTGAATTGTAAGGACCACCTATGCGTGCGCCCATGCCATCATAAACATCAACTGTGTAGTTATAACCGGAAACAGCAAGTGTGGTGTCGGTTGCCGTAAAGGTAATGTTCGAGCCACTGGGGCCACTGCGACTTTCAGCCGTGCCGCTTGGTCCTCGACCATCCGCAGAAGAGCGTACCAGATTTACAAGCTGAGACTGACCGGTGTAGTTTATAGTCCATATCTGCGGTGAGCTATCGATTGTGGCACCCGCAGGATTGTTAGTCAAGTCCCAAGTGTTATTAGCCGCCCAAGCTTGTTGCATGGTTGGATAAGTGCTGCCGTTTGGTCCGGTCACCGTGTAGTTGTAACCCGTGCGGGGCAGCGTTGTGTCGGCGACGTTACTTTTTAGGTTGCCGGAAGTGCCATCTTCCAACGGTCGGTTAGGTGTGCCGGTAGTGGCGTTTGTGGTGTTGTTGTAAGTAGCAATTGTTGTAGGTGCGCCCGTAGTGTTGGTGATACTACGCACAATTGCTTGCTGGAAAGCATTGGTGTAAGTGACAGTAAAGTCTTGTGGCGTGGTGTCTGATTGAGCTGCACCATTATTGGTGTTATCAAAAGTATTAACTGCGGCTCGCGCTGCAGCCAAATTGGCATATGATTGACCATTTGGAGCACGAACAGTGTAGTTTTTGCCCGCGCGCGCTAGGTCTGTGTCGCTTAAACGCCAGCCGGTCATCGTGGCGTTAGTCACACCGGCGATATTGTCTTTCTCCCCACCCCCTTGTGGGTCTGTGTTATCGGTAAACAGACGAGCAAACTGGAAATCAGGCGCATAGTAAATATCCCAAGTGTTAATAATGTTATAGGGATTGCCGTCTTCGGCTCGTGGGAATGTTAAATCCGATTTCCCGTCAGAGTAGTTATATGTGCGTGATGCATGATAGCCGTTCTTATATTGAGCATATGCGTTCGCAGGAACGTTACCGTTGTAGGAATAGGTATCATTTGCCACGTTAGTTGAAGCACCTCTGATGCCTATACTTTCGCCAACTCCGCCTAAAATTGTGGAGTTGGGTGCAAGCTCGGCACGCGGACTGTCCAGGTAATAGCGAACTTGCGTAGTTGATGCAGCTACCTCTCCGCGCAATTGGTCAACAGATGCCTTAAAGTTTTGGTGAAATGTTCCGTTAGCAGACATTAAAGCGACGTTGAAATAACCCGATGCCGGCACAGTAAGCGGCAAAGCTTCTCCGCCGGTATTGCGTGTATCAAACTGGAACCAATTACCCTCGCCGCCACCGGCCAACTCTCCGGTAATATATGGGTTGCCGTTGTTGTAAAACCAGCGAAGGGTGTAGCGTATCGGCAGTATCCATTGTCTAAGATCAGGCTGACCAACGGTTCCGGATCTGGTGAAGAGGTTGGGGCGGTTTCCCATCCAGGACAAATCTCCATTGCCGTCAGTCCAGCGAAAAGCGCCATACGGGCCACTCGCGGGGTCGCCATAGTTCGTGTTTTGAAAGAAATCCAGGTTTAAACCGTNNGCTCCCCTTGTGCCGACAAGACCAAGACCACCACCGCCACCGGCTCTGGAATCATTTGCAGCTGAACCGGCATCGCGAGGATACAAGTTGATGCCGATAAAGTCGCCACCATTCATAGCACCGTTGTTTGTTATTCTATCCGGAGCAAAATGACCGGTAACGCTCCAGTCTGCCAGTGCATTCATCGACATAGGCATCGACACATAGTAGAACTGATTTTGCGCGTCAATTGCCATCTGATAGTAGTTTCCACCTGCCGGGTCTTGACCGTTATTAGGGGTTCCCGGAAAGTCCTTATCACCACTAAAAGTTTTGGTTCTGCCTTGTCCGGATGACGAATCTTGATAATTAGAGATGTTTCCGTCATAGTTTATCTGAGCCGCATATGCCGTACTTGGCGAGCCGTCCAGACTCAAAAAATCCCCGGGAGTAAATACCGTTAGGGTAAGTACTANNAACCGAGGATAAAACTACGGATAAGATTTTTCTGCATTTGAGCGATAGCCTCTCGTGAGAGCTCGCTATTTGACCTGACATATGTCCCCCTTGCTTCGTTCATACCTCATTTGAGGTACATCAGATCCCCATGCCCATAAGGCTTATGTCATTATATTTTATATGTTATTCGCTAATTGGACAAGTGGCGTTTTTGCTTGCGTCGTGCCGGCTCAATGTTTGTGCGTCAGTGCTTCTCAGGGGAAGCACTGATTTAATCATTGCACGCCATCTTCTGCTCAGTTTGTCCCAGCTATGCCCGGGTAAGCAACGACATTGCCCCTGTTAGTACCGTTGCTTGTGGGGGCAGATCTGGAACAAACTGAGCAGAATCTGACGAACAAGCATAAAACTGCACTTCCTAGTACAAACTATCTTCCGTCAAAATATACTTCACCGGCCTCAAGCGATTTGCCTGAGTTTTCTAGTAACTCTGAGACTGTTACCAACTGATAGCCTTTGTCGATTAGTTCCACAATAACGCTTTCCATCGCATCTGCTGTTTCGCTGTATATGTCATGGCACAAAATGATTGCTTTGTCCTCTGCATCATTCATGACAGCGTTATAAACATCAGCAGAACTCTCTGCTTTCCAGTCAATCGTATCCAGAGACCAATATATTATGGAAAAACCCAGCTCTGCGGATGCCTCTTTGAGCGTGTCATCGACTGCTCCATATGGAGGACGATACATTTTTTTAGCAGTTCCACCCAAAGACTTGATCGCATTGTACGTACCCAGTATTTCTTCTTCAATCTCTTCGGGTGTTAGTTTTGTTAGATCTCGGTGATCCCAAGAATGACCAATGACTTCGTTGCCCAAACTTATTGCCCGCTTAACTATATCCGGTCTTGACTCAACCAAATTTCCCAGTACGCAAAATGTAGCTCGCCCTTTGTGTTGTGCCAACAAATCTAAGATACGCGATGTGTATTTGCTGGGACCATCGTCAAAGGTCAGTGCGATCATGGGTTTCGATGGATCGATATCACTTGCTTTTGAGGGTATGTTTGTTGCTGCAGCATCTGCTGGCTCTGTTTGCTGCAAAGGTTCTGTTGTATGGCTCGAAGCAGCCGTCATTGCTCCTTTGTCCAAAAGCAGCATATCGCCCAATTCATCGTATGGTAGCTCAATCCTCAAAGAGCCAAGATAAGCAGGGAGGCAAACTCCCCTCTCCAATATAACAGTGATACCTTCTCTATCAAGAGCAAGGTGGTTAAGCCATTCGTCAATAGCTGCATCAGCAAAATAGTCCCCGGCATCAGGTGCCGAGGCAAGGATCTTGCTTTTTATTATGGAGAGAATATTTTCTTTTTTGGACATATCAAGGATATCGGAGTTTTCGAGAAACACATTGTGCTCGACGTCAAGATTAAAAGTCCTGATAACATCTGTTGGGTGCGCAAGACCGGTACTGGAAAACATTCCTTGCTCAACTATTGAAGCGTACTTTTTACCAAGAGTATATGACTGTGATTGTATGTTGATTTCGCCTTGTGCGGAACCGTCAGTTTCGCGCAACACTTTTATGGTTTCCTCTGCATCAGCGTATGTTTTGTTTGCCCAACTCATAATGACGCTGTCAGCAAAACCACCTGCCTGCGGAAAGCGAATATATGCACGCAGTGGATCCTCATTGCTGGTTATGAGGCTTGGATTGCCATATTCTTCGACTGATATGTCCGTTGCTTCAGTTGTCAGATTGGTTGTGGGCTCGCCTTGGTCTGCTGTCAGAACGGCTATCATTGCACAAATAAGCAATGCTAAAATGGTACAAGCCAAAAGAAGTCCATAGGTTGATAGCTCAGAATCTCTTTCGAGCGCTGACTTTCTTTGGAGCTTTTCCTTTCCATGAAACATTAATTTTCTGTATCGTAATTTGTTTATCCACGCTCTAAGCGACAATCATTTCACCTAATCTTAAACATCAGCATTAATAGAACTTGTCAATCGAGGAGCATTATACTAAACATACGACACGAACCTCGATTCGTTTTTTGTTCTTTCGGCGGTTAAATTAGCGTTTAGAGCAGAGGTGGTTTTTCCTCCTGCCATTCCCACAACATCGCTGTTATTTTCGTGAAGACGGGAATCCATTGCCTTGAGCTTATGCGATTGAGAGCTGTTGTTTTTGTGGACAATGGTGATATAGGAATGGCGGAAAATGCTGAGTAATGAGAGATGTCGCCTTGTAGCCATACGGACGATGATCGCATATGCGAGGTGGGATTTTGCCTTTCTGCGCGGCGTTTACTGTACGTGCGGTTTTAAGGGATGCAGTGAAGAGGCGATGCAGTTGTTTGGGTGTGACAGCTATGTGGCACTTGGTATAGTAGTGGCTATGAGTGCACTCGCTTAGTAGGCAGTGCTGGGGCAAGACCCCAGACCCCAAGTGTACGTACATGAAAAGTTATGCCTATGTCCCAAAATACTGATTACGTGTGGTTTTTAGTATATGTACATACTAGTATATTTATACTTAGTTTGTATTTCTGCAGGTAACACACTTGTCGGTAATATTTAACTATTTGATAGCATGCTCAAAACCACGCGTAATCAGTATTTTGGGACATAGGTTAGATGGCTTTTTTTATTTATCAATTATTGATTGCATTTAGTTAGATAAAACCTATCTACTGTGTACACTTGGGGTCTGGGGCCTTGCCCCAGCACTGCCTACTAAGCGAGTGCCTGCAATACCACTACTATACCAAGTACCACATAGCTGTCACACCCAAACAACTGCATCGCCTCTTCACTGCATCCCTTAAAACCGCACGTACAGTAAACGCCGCGCAGAAAGTAAGACTCCCATCAAGCATATGCGATCATCGTCCGTAT
>DBCW01000063.1:10402-27494 GCA_002293265.1 Eggerthellales bacterium UBA948 | reverse complement strand
AGCACCACACCGCTTTCAACTGAGGCAAAATATGTTCCTGCTCGTGATGATGTGACCGATCTAAACATTGCCGAAGACTACGTGGCGGTTTATAAAGAAGATGCTACAGTCACCTTGTCTTATGAAGCGCTTGTATTTAACAATGACGGTACCACCCAGCAAAGTGCCAACATTTCTGGTGCTCGGGTAACAAATTCAGGCGAGCAAGTAGCTCCTGCTACGGGAAGCCCCCTTGGATCTGTGGCTAACAGCGCACATGAATCCTATACCTTCATGGGTTGGTTCGTAAAAGGTTCAACCTACAACACAGATACTCCGATTAGCACAGATCTAGTCTTTGTGCCTACAAAAGATGTAAGTGCAGGTGTTTATGTTTTGGCTGAGTATGTAGCGGTCTACAAGGAAAATACTTCGGTGCTCATGACCTATGCCGCTCTTTCTCTAAACTCTGACAATACTGTGCAAGCTGCCGGTAATGGCGGCTCAGTATCTCAAGATTCTGAATATACGCCTCCCTTTAGCGCCAAGCCCTTAGGTTCTACAGCGTCTGCTCCAAATCCGGGATATACTTTCCTCGGTTGGTTTAATGCAGGTGGCAGCTACATTGACATACCGATCTCTACCAGCGTAGATTTCGTGCCGACAATGACTTTAGACTACTATAAGGCCGCAGACTATGTGGCAGTATATAAAGAAAATGCGGATGTAACAATCACATATGATGCAGTTAGCGTTGGAAATGATGGTGTCACAAAGCAATTGCTAATCAATGGCGGTTGGGTATCTACTTTATTTGAGCAATTAGCTCCCGCTACAGGAATCGCACGTGGTTCTTATGCCACTAGTGCCAACCCGGGATATACGTTGCTTGGTTGGTTTGAAAGTGGCTCAGACTATACAAGTGCCCCTATTACAACTAACACTTATTTTACGCCCACACAAGATGTAGACGCCAAGCTATATTTGGCTGCCGGCTATACGGCGGTCTTTAAAGAAAACGCATCAGTTGAAATTAATTATTCAGTTAAGACCTTTGATGCAGACGGCACAAACGAACAAACGCCGGCAAACGGCGGAAGTGTAAGTGCAGCCTCTGAGACCTTAGCTCCGGTAACAGGTATGTCAGAGGGGTCAACAGCAAGTGATCCCAACAATGGATATACCTTTGTCGGGTGGTATTTAGATGGAAGCAACTATAGCGATGCGCCGTTGTCTGAAGACATGCACCTTGTTGCCCCACAAGAAGACGATCTGTATGAAGCGGCAACTTATGTAGCTGTTTATAAAGAAAATGCAAATATTACGATTGAATATGGCACAGGACCATCAGCAATTGGAGGAAGTATTTCTGTTACGTCAGAAGAGCTGGCACCGGCAAGCGGTACCGCGCAAGGCTCTTTGGCAACACCGGACTCCGGTTATAGATTTGATGGTTGGTATCTTGCGAACGATACAGAATATGCAAACCGTTTGAGCACAGAGGCAATGTTTGCGCCCGTTAAGGTTAACGGAGTTTATTCAAATGCAAGTTATGTAGCACGTTTTGTGCCGATTGATTCCGATCCGGGTACAGACCCCGGTACTGACCCTGGTACCGACCCTGGTACCGACCCAGGTACTGACCCCGGTACCGATCCCGGTACCGACCCAGGTACCGATCCGGGCACTGATCCCGGTACTGGCCCAGTCACAGAACCGTATCCAGTTCCGGGTACCGGTGGCACAGATACTGATGGCGGCACAGGCGACGGCGGAACCGGCATAAATGATGACGGTGATGGTGGCGAGGATACATCCACTAAAGATCCCGTTAATGTGGTTGAAGAGCCTGGTAATGGCATAGAAGAAGTTACGATTGAGTCAACAGATGACGAGGGTGCAGATACCGAAGACTCCGGCACAACCGGAACCGGCACAACCGGAACCGGCACAACCGGAACCGGCACAACCGGAACCGGCACAACCGGAACCGGCACAACAGATGATTTAGTAGCAACAGCTGACGATACTACCGGCGCAGATGCAGCAGGTACTACTGATGAAGCTCCTGCTGCAGACGGTGATGACTCATCTATAGTAAGAGGAGACACCACGGCTGATCCATCTTCTGAAGATGCCGCTGATGATGGAGTAGTAAGAAGTGGATCGTACAATCTGGGTTCAGATTGGGCTTTACTAAACTTCCTACTAGCACTTGCTGGCATTGTTTTTGCAATTACTTCTGCAGTATTGAGAAGAAAGAAACAATCTGAGCCTAAGCAAATCTTTAAGATAATGGCTGCGAGTGTACTTGCGCTTGCTTCGCTAATCGTATTTTTCCTAACAGAAGATATGACAAGCAGGATGGTCTATGTCGATGCATGGACAGCTCTGAACGCTGCATTATTTGTAGTCGAGGTAGCTTTCGTTGTCTCTGCTTTTAGAACTAAGAATACCTTGGAAAACGAGAATTATTATAAGGAAGAGCGGTAAAGAGATAAGACTAACTATATAAAGTCGATGGGCAAACCTGAGATTTTTAATAGGTAAACGACTGAAATCAGTCATTATTTGTAACAAGAGGAGTTATTATGATTTGTTCACAATGCGGAAAAGAAAACCATGACAGCGCAAAGACTTGCATCTTTTGCGGCGCACCTTTGCGCGGAATTGCAGATGGTGCAAAGAAAGTTTCCGGAACTGTTTCTGATGGTGCTCACGGTGTAGTCGACACAGTTGCAGGCGGTGCTCGTGCGGTAGCAGGAGGAGTGTCAGACGGTGCTCATGCTGTGGCTGACACAGTTGCAGGTGGTGCTCATGCTGTAGTAGGAGGAGTATCAGGTGGCGTCCAGGCCGTAGCAGGAGGAGTGTCAGACGGTGCTCATGCCGTTGTTGGAGGAGTAAAAGACGGCGCTCATGCCGTTGTTGGAGGAGTTGAATCACAAATGTCAGAGAAATATGATCAAGCAAAAACAGCATACAAGCATAATAAAATTGGTATGATCGGTTTTATCCTTGCAGTAATTGCACTGGTTATGAGTTTTTTGCCTACAATAGGTTGGCCTGTTTGGGCTAATTTCATAAGTTGGCTAATTTGGGCAGCGGGACTGATACTGTCATTTATCGGAGTATTTAGACTTCCGAGAGGATTTGCAATCGCAGGACTGATAGTTTCGCTCCTTGGTTTAATAGCAACTGTTCTGGTGGTTTTCTTGTCAGGACTGTCTGGCTTGCTATTCCCGGGCTTAAACTAAACAAACAATGTATTAGCAGGCGGCTTTTAGTCGCCTGCTAATTTTACGTTTGAACCAAGAGCTGTCAGCTTTGTACTGCTGGCTAATGCAGTTTGCAAGGGGAGGAAAATAAGATGAGAACGCTATTAAAAGCTTTTGCCGGAGCCTTTACAGCATTTGCTCTGACTGTAATGATGGTTGCATGCGCACAGGTATCTGATGAGACTAAAGCTGCTGCCGGTGTATATAATCTTCAGTCAATCGCCATGAATGGCACTGAAGTAAGTGGAGAAAATATTGATGCAGTGGCAAAGCGCGCAGGCGTTAGCGTGCTTTTATCTTTAGAGTTGCTTGATACCGGTAAATATAAGTTAGTTTCTATGGATGAGCCGTATGAAGGCAACTTTAAGGTTGAGGGCAATCAGATAACTTTCACCGATGGTCAAGATCTTGCCGGTTTGTTTGAGAACAACACAGTCACAATAGATATTCAGGCCATACATGCGGTATTCAAAAAATAGATGCATAGATGCCAATCTATTTTAGATACTGTTTTAATGTTTTAACCAAATCGTTGATGTCTACAGGCTTGCCAACGTGCCCGTTCATGCCGCTTTCCAGGCATCTTTCAATGTCTTCTGAAAACACGTTTGCGGTCATCGCAATTATTGGTACAGTTTTAGCCCAATTATCCGAAAGCTCTCTTATTTTACGAGATGCTGTGAGCCCGTCCATAAATGGCATTTGAATATCCATTAGTATCAAGTCATACTGTCCAATATTGGCTATGACCTTATCTACTGCCTCTAAGCCGTTTTCGGCAATCTCAATAATTGGCCCATAGGGCTCTAGTAAAGCGATGACTATCTCGCAGTTTACTGCCATGTCTTCTACCAGCAATATTTTTGCATTCGCAATGTTTGGTTGCTCAGAGGGTAAAGTTGTTTTCTTGGAAGTTTTAGCCTTATCTTCTTCACCTCTCGTGTAGTTTGCAACAAAACTGAATGTTGACCCGGCTCCGGGTTCTGACATGACTGTGATTTCTCCGCCCATAAGTCCGACGATATTTTTGCAAATCGCAAGGCCAAGACCGGTGCCGCCGTATCGACGAGAAGTAGAGCTGTCCGCTTGCACGAAAGAGTCAAAAAGCTTTTCCTGCTTCTCTTCGCTAATGCCAATGCCTGTGTCGCGCACACTTATTCGAATAGCATATGTGTTATTGGTGACGTTTACGCATAAAGCATCCAGCCAAATATATCCACCTTTTTGCGTAAATTTGCTTGCATTGGTGAGAAGGTTTGCAATAACTTGTCCCAGGCGATTGTCATCACTGTAGATGAACTCAGGGATGTTAGGATCCACTTCAACAACAAGTGTTTGATTCTTTTTCTCGCACAGAAAACCAACGATTTTTACAACACGTTCGATCATGTCTTTGAAGCGAAAACTAATGTAGTTTAACTCCAGCTTGTTCGCTTCGATTTTCGACATATCTAGTATGTCGTTAATGACAGCCAGCAGATGCTGCGATGCATTTGTAATGTTGCCAAAAGAGTTATCTTTTTTATCCATAGTGGTCGCATTGGCGCCAATTGCTGACATGCCGATAATAGTGTTTAAAGGAGTGCGTATTTCATGACTCATGTTGGAAAGAAATTGGCTCTTCGCTTGACTGGCTCGGATTGCGGCTTCGAGTGCTTCGTTGCGTTCGGTATCGATGTTATTTCTGGTTATGGCGCCCGAAAGCACGCTGCTGAATATGCCAACAAGGTGAGCGTCGCTTTCACCCCAATCACGAGGTTGTATACAGTCTTCAACAAAAACAAGACCCCAGAGTTCGTTTTCTACATAAACGCAACTCCAGATAAATGCCTTTATCTCCGGGCTTAACGACAGAGTTTTTTTCCACTGCTCGTTTGTGTGCACATTATTGCACAGCAATGTTGGAGCGAAATCCGTTGCCGACATTCGCATAGGAAAGCTGTAATTATCAATTTGATCAAGAATATCTCTGCTGTAGTCTTTGTTCCAACGCCCCTCAGCAACCCATAGGTGCTCAAGACTGCAGTGTGCTCCGGGTTCGTCGTATTTTGCCAGTAAAACACGATGCACACCTAGAAAAGTTCCCATTTTATGCAATGCATCATCGATGAGTTCATCTGTAAACTCATCCGCCATTAAGTTTTGCGATATTTCAAGCATAATGTTTTGCTGGATAAGACGCTGCTTTATCTGCTCTTCATTACGTATGCGTTCTATCGCGCTGGCAATCATAAGCGATCCGGAGCGTATGAGCTGTACTTGATCCTCGTCAAATCTACGCTCGTTAGTCAAATCTCCAAAACTTAGAAAACCCCACAACCGTCCCTGGACTATAGTTGGTATGACCAGTATAGACTTGATCTTGTGCGACTTAAGGTACTCCTGATCGTCAGGGTCAAGATCAGCTAAAGAACCATTGATAATTGTTCCTCGGCTAAAGTGATCCAGCCAAGTGGGTGCAGTGATTTTGTAGGAAAAAAAGTCACTTTCACTTGGTGGTTCTGCTTCGTTATTAACCTCAGATGTCCACCTGTATTCCTGCCTATAAACCAAGTCATCGTCAACAAAATCATTTCGGCAAACATCCACGCGATCTACGTTTAATGCTTGCGCTAAAGACTCCAAGGCCGGTTTGATAGATTCGCTTAAATTAGATGAGTCTGTTGCGAGCATGAGTTCGGCGACATGGTTTATTATGCCGAGAAGTATCGCGTGTTGGTTGCTTGGCAGTGGCTGCGTGATTAAGCTGTCGCTGTCACGATTATGCGGCTTGGTGCCGGGTTGCACTGAGCGCACAATCTGCATCTTGTTCGTTGTTGAGCTATCGTAGCTCTCTGCATTATGCTGCATGATTGTCACCTGGTTCAGTGGCTTGCTCGCTCATTTCTTACCAAGAGTGCGTGTAATGTGTGCGGTCAATAATCGAAGTGTTCAGTACAGTAAGAGTTGCAAGCAAAAAAATACACTTTTTATATTATACCTTATACAAAATATGCATGTTGAGCTTGTAAAGCATTTGGGGCGCGTGAAGCAGAGGGGCATTCCAAACGAAACCTTCCAATCTCCACGCAACACTAGCCTAAATGCTCTGGAATTTCGACTTAAGAGTAACATTTTTGCTCCTATGTTCCATTTAGAACAAATTAAATAAACTGTGACTGTAATTACATCTCCTTTCTAAGTAGATTAAAAGCCGCAGCGGTTCCTCTGCGATTTCGCAGAGAGATGAGAGGAGAGAGCGTAAAAAAGATTATCGACAAGAGTATGTTTATTGGATTCTCGCCAGGTAAGAGCTCTAATTCGATTGGTTCTTCGGTAACGTTATGTTCTGTTTATCGGTACTGGTGAGTGCTGCCCAATAAACTACGGCACACAATGGAAAGGACATAAAAAGCTAGTATCAAGAGAGTGGGCTCCGTTTCTGAGCGGAAATAGGCGGAGCTTTATTTAGACGAAATGGAGGATTTTATGATTAATAGAGCTCGTAATGTGGCAATAGGTTGCATCATAATGACGGGAGTAAGTATTGGATCATACATGGCTTTGCCTGTATACCTTCTTCCTGTCAGCACAATGCTGGGGGTCACAATAGGGCAGCTCTCATTGTTGTTCTCATTCACAGGATTGGTTAGTCTGCTGACATCCCTTTTTCTTGGGAAGCTATTTAGGGTTCTACGGGTCAAAACGCTGATTACTTTGGCAGGCATCACGTTCTGCATTTTTTTTGTTTCAATCTCTACTGCTCAAAGCATAATTTCCATCTATATTGGAGCTCTTTTGTTTGGCTTCGCATCAGTTGCCTCGGGCTATGGTGTCTCACAAACAGAAATTACTTGGTGGTTCCCTAAAAACACGGGAAAAGTCATGAGTCTTCTATCCATCGGAGTGGGCATAATGGCATTTATCATATCACCTGTTGCGGCTCAATGCATCACTGTCTGGGGAGTTCGTACCGTTGCGCTTGCTCATGGGATAATTGTTGGCGCAGTGATAGTTTTTATGGGGTTGGCTTTAATCTCAGAGAACCCGTCGAAATATCAAATAGAATCTAATGTGTCAAGCGAACCGAGCTCCGACGATGAAAGCTCCAATGGGGTTGAATCGGCGTCGACCATGTCAGTTTCAAAGATTCTTAAAACTGCTCCTTTCTGGCTAATGCTTATTGCAGCCGTTCTTTCTGCAATCGGCATGACAGGATTTACGAATAACGCCTCAACTTTCTATCAGTCTATTGGACTCGACTCCCTGCAAGCGGCTTTTTGCATTTCGGCTTTCAACCTTGCCGCTCTTGCCTGGGCACCGTTCTACGGCTTTTTGGTTGACAGGTTCGGCCCTTCTGTTGCCACCACAATTTGTCTTTCGGTGGCGGCAATCGCCCTCGTTGCAGCAATTTTTATCGTCGGTTTTGTCTGGGCGCTTGTTTTTGCTCTTATCGTAGGTGTTTTGAATATGGTGGGTATGCTTGGGCCTCTCACCTATTCTCGAATTTATGGAGCAAAAGAAGCAGGGTATTTGATTGGATTTGCAACCGCTGGAGGAGCGACGGGAGCAATGCTTGGTGCACCAATCGCTGGTTTTATATTTGATGCGACTGGGTCATTTAACCCCTATATGATAACTGCTGCTGGATTCTTTGTTGTCTGTATCATTTTGACAGTCGTCAGCGTAGGATTAGCACGCAAAAAGAGATATTTTTCTAACTGAGTTTGTCAACTCTGACTAGGCAGGGCCGAGTAGGCGCGGGGAATTTCACCCCGCGCCTACTCGCAGAACCGGACACGAGACTATCGTCTCGTCAGGCTCTTGTCATTCAGCCGATGGAATGACTCTGATTGTCCCGTGGTGAAAAGTACGGTCTTTCCTTTCTCTTGCGGAGACTTGCAAGTCACCTTCACCTCTACGCCTTTTCCACGACGTGCTTCGCCTGTATTTCACCTTTCTGTCTTTAAGCTATGCTACAGAATAGCAAAAGAGGGCTGTCCACAATATGGACAGCCCTCGAACTCAGTACAGGCAGTTTGGATACTGCGCCACAACTATCTTTTTGCGTAGACAATGCCCTTGCGGCTTTTTTCCCATTCCGGAAGTTCAAATACTTGACACCCTTTTTTACGGAGTTCTTCAAGTGCTAGGCTCGCCTCAGATGCGGGATCATCCAAGTCTCCGAATATCAGTGCTTTAGACGGGCAGTTTTTGGTACAGAATGGCGCGTCACCGTCCTTGGTGCGATGAGCGCACATAATGCAATTCTCTCCATACACTGGCATCCAGGACATTTTGAGTTTTGGCCATTGGCCATATGGGCGGTCTATGCCTGCTCCGTTGCCAAGCGTGCGCACTGTAATGCGCCAGGTATCATCAGGAAGCCCATTACCAACCTTACAGGAAACGGCACAGGTCCAACAACCGTAGCATCTGTTGAGATTCACCATAATCGTAGGCTTTGACATTTCATGCCTCCTTTCTGTCAACAGCTTTGCGAACGGCGCATGCGCAATCCCACAAGGTGTCCCATGCACCTATCACATAGGACACACTACCGCAGTAGACCGACTCATACTCTTTTATGGCATCGTCATGCCAGGCATTAGCGTAATCGTCTACGGCCTCACGTCCTCCACAGGGAGGAACAAGCTCAGAATATGAACCTTCTTCAAACTGACGTTTGCGCCAGCCAAACCAAGCATGGACAAAGTTTGGTGGGACAGCCTCATCAACGTAAAGCGGTGCGACAAGATGCCCACGCTGGTTGTAAACTTCAACGCGGTCTCCTGTGGCCAAGCCTTCTTTTGTTGCAGTAACTGGGTTCATGCGTATAGCTGGCTTTCCGCCAGAAAGCCCAATCATGATTTCGTCATCGACAAAAGCAGACTGCATGAAAAAGCGTTGACGTCCACTGAAGAATTGATAGGGATAAGTTTTATTCTCGACCAGCGTGGGAGTTTCCATAGGTGGTTCGTATACGGGCAACGCATGTCCTACTTCCTTAAATACGGGAACATAAGCCTGTAGGCGACCTGAGTCAGTGCCGACTTCCAAGGTGCCTCGTGGACTAAAGGGTGCATCCGGCGCCGCCATACGTACCATCTTTTCTTTCTTTAAACGCTCGAGGGTCAGTGGCGGTTTTATATCGGCCACGAACGGATAGTCCGTCTGAAGACGGAATTCGAGCCATTCATCTGCTGTTTTGTCAAAGAATTCGCCCAATCCAAGTCGTTTTGCAAGTTCGCTGATGAAAAACACACTATCACGACAGCCTGCCGGTGGCTCAATGGCCTTTTCCTGAAGAACAACATGGCCGTATGGGCCTGGGACGATAATATCTGTGCGCTCAAAAGACATACAGTCTGGCAACACGTAGTCAGCAACCTCACCTGTGTCGGTCATCCAAATGTCAAAATCAACGATAAGCTCCATTCCAGGAAAAACCGTGTCGAGCCACATCGGTCTGTTCGGATAATTGTGCACGGGGTTACCCGAGAATTTAATCAACGCCTTGTAGTTATCTGTCTTTTCGCATTCTTCGAAAAAGTCTGCAGTGCGGATATACTTCGTCTTTTCGTTCTCTTTGCCATCTGGGCGCATGATCGCATAGTCATTGAGCGTAACCGGATAGCATGAAGGTATAATACCTACCCAACAACCGCTTTCAGGTCTACCAATCTGTCCGGTCAATATGGCCAATAGCTTAAACGCCCTATACATATCTCCAGAATTACGGTAGCGAAGACCCATGGCACTCAGAATATAAGAGGATTCAGCTTGGGCATATTCCTTTGTTATATGCTTAATATCTTCGATCGAAATACTGGAAAGCTCCGAAGCCATTTCCAAAGAATAAGATTTCAAATGACGAAGCAGCGTGCTGAAGACTGTCTCACAGGCGATACCGTCGACATCGAACTCTCCTTCAAGCAAAATGCCCTCAGTAACGGCATGGGGGCTTTTGCCAGCCGGTACAGCTCTGTTCTCTTTTGTTGACCAGACATAGTAGTTGTTATCGCTATCTTTATAGAAATTCCCGTCATCTTTTCTGATAAGCAGGGGCATATCAGAATGAGCTACAAGGTAGTTGACATCATGCCACTCGTTGTCGATAATCAGCTTGCACATCGCCAAGGCTACGGCAGCATCTGAACCACCCTTAGCACCATAGAACTCATCAGCAAAACCTGCCGTTGCATCAAAAATCAAACCGATGTCTACAATTTTCGCTCCGCGTTCGCGGGCTTCAACCAAGTGGTTAGCCAATCTTGCCTGATTCTCGATTGGATTCATACCCCAGACAAGAATATAGTCTGTGTCATGGAGTACTCGTGGGTCGTTGTACAGCCCCACAATATCTCCGTGTGTGTATTCTTCGGCTAACATGCACCCATTATCCAACCCTATGGACATTATGGGGTCTGTCATACCCCAGTAATATGTGAGCCGCTGTGCCAACATGCCGTTTAGACCTTGGTTTGGAGGCACCGCTGCTTGCAAGTTCCAGCCGACTACTGCTTGCGGCCCGTACTTTTCCTTGATCTCATTAAGCTTCGCAGCTATCTCATCAAGCGCCTGACCCCAGCTTATCTCCTGCCACTTGCCTTCCCCGCGTTCGCCAACACGCTTTAGTGGAACTGTCAGCCTGTCTGGGTTGTAAGGATTGCGACAGGAGACAGCGCCTTTCGAGCAAATGTAGCCTTCTTCTTTTTCAGCGCCGGTGTATGTGACGGGCTCTGTACGAATGATTTTTCCGTCTTTTACGATGGTTTTTAGTGTACAGCACTCATGATCACCCCATCCGGGGCATGCTGTATATACAAATGTCTCTTCTGACATAAGATCTCCTCTCATTTTCTATGCGGTTTGAGATGGAGGCGCTTCCACTATGACGGTAATTCTAGCAAACGCGTGAATGGCATTACAGTTACAGAATGATTCTTGTGTTTCATATCTCTTTTCCTGCATGAATTGCACGTAAAACCCGTCCTGTGGTTTATAAATCAGATACTCCAAAGCCAGGAGCAGTGTGCGCAATATTCATTATTCGAAGCAATCAATCAAATTCATTGGAAAGCTTGAGGCATAGTTTCGTAGGAAGCGATTGGGGGGGGTCAAGTTAGATTATTTGCGTTGGGGAGCGAGTTCGTCTTGAGCGAAATCCAAGCCTTTTGCGCAACGGTGTCCGCTTATGTGGTAGCCGTTTATAAGGCGGTTTTTTTATGTAGTGGCCATTTATGTGGCGGGGGTTTAGATAACGGTTGCTTATGTGGTTGGTGTAAGGTATTTTTCCTGCATAGTCATTGGCGGCGGATTCTGTTTTCGCAGGAAGGATAGAGGGGGATGAAAAAGTAGCAGGGGAGGACGGCAAAGTGACAGAGAGAAGGAGACCTCCTACCATCTTTGTGTGCCATCGCGTCTTCCTTTTCCACGATGATGGTGCATCCTATGGGGCAGTGTATGCATGTTGGGGCGTTGTTAGGAAAGCCTTTGGGGAGCTTGTGTTTTGGATTTTTCTGAAAAGGGGAGTGGTGCTGTCCTGTGCATGAGGCTTTTTTGAGGCATATTTCTACCTTACCAGCGTCTTGCCGAGAAGCACTTCCAACCTCTAAAAGCCATTAACTTATCGGTTTGCCTTTTCCGTAAATTTGTCATGGGGTGTCCTCAGAAAAGAAGCAAATACCAATTCGAGTTTGTCATAGATCGGTTTTAGCAGTATAGCAAATATAAGTTATCACAGTTGTGCAGCTAGGGAAGCATTGATTGAGATGAAAACGCCCTAAGATTTCCTGCTAAACTAGTCAAGAGTTTGGTAAAATATTACATATATGCATATATGTGTATATGCGCGTATGTATCATTTAGCTCAATTTGCATGAAAACGGAAAAATGGAGGGGAAACGGCATAAGCGCAGGCTATCCTGTCCAAGATAAGCTGCTGCTTGCTCACGGAACGGCAAAAACGCACATTGCCTACACCTATTACAAGTTAGGCATCATCCCCCTCCCCCCTCAACAACCCATGGATATGGTTGGAGGACGTGGGCGAACAGAACAAACACCAAACGAGGCACCTGACTATTGTTTACAACAGTCAGCTAGGGAGGAGAGTTATGAATGCGAAGCAACTTCTATCTGAGACACTCGAAGAACTTCTAATCTCGAAGTCAGTGGAGGATATTTATGTTTCAGATATTGTTAAAAAAAGCGGAGTTTCCAGAACGACCTTCTACAGACATTTTTTGGATAAATATGATTTATTAAGCTATATGTATGATGAAATATGCAAAGACACCTGGGATACTATGCTTGAGGGAAACACGTATCGTGAAGCTTTGGAGCTTTTTTACAAGGCGATAACAAACAAGAAGCCTAGTCTTTTAAACGCTTTGGACTCCTCCGACAATAATTCGTTGGATTCTCATGCGCTCAAAAAAGCATATTCTACGCTCATTGAATTCCTTAAACTAAAGGGTTTTGATAATCCTGATGAAAAGACTAGAAATCTGTTGAAAGTGTATCTGAATGGCGTTCATGTTCACTCCAGGAATTACTTAAACTCCAACAATTCGGAATCAATAGAGAGTCATATTGAGATTCTGATTAAATCATTTCCGTCTGAACTAAGTAAGTACTTTATTTAGTTGCAACTAACGCGCTTTGTCATGAGTCGCTGCCATATTTGCTGTATTAAGATGCGGTATAGTTACGAAGTTTTGTAACTATACATTTGACCTTTGCCCCTCCTTTGAAGATGGGGTGGGTGTTTGGGAGTCAACAGTACCGTCCTGTTGCCCAACTTCAGCGTTTTTCTCAAAAAAATTTGTCTGAGGCATTCTCGTTAGTTCTTCACCTTAAAGTAAGTAAACGGCAATGGTTCTGTTGCATAGCTATTGCCTTGAAGGTCTTCAACCATAAAGCCAAAAAGATAGTTTCCTGCGCGAAGATCCATTGTTGATACGCTTACTGTTTTACTCGTTGGCGAAGTGTTTCCAGTAACCCAACTTGTGCCGCTGGCCGAGTATTCGGTAAACTCTTCCGCGGCGGCATTTATATATTCAGTGTAGTTTTCGGGTAATTCTGAAGCGTAGCACATGGCAAGCTCATCGCCCTCTTTGACCGGCAGTATCTGGCGAGCAGACGGTTGCATGCCTTCAACTACGGGACTTGAGCCCAAAACACGTCCATCAGGGCTTTTGTCATCAAAAATAACTTGTAAATTAACAAACTCGCCATTTATAAATCCCGGCACATTATAGCGAACGAAGTTTTCACCTTTGGCAGTTTCATAAAGGCAAGCAATTTCGCCGTCAATAGTTGTAACGCGGCCATTAAACTCCGAATATATTTCTCCGGTTGCTTCGTCTATGTGCACGTTGTCGTCTCTGTAAACTTGTCGGTATGTGCCATCAAACATTTCTTGCCAAACAACGGCGTATATGGATTCAATATCTGAGACTTGATCCGGTTCGATACTTGTCTTGTAGCGTGTTCCTTGCGCTCTATCAGGGGAGCCTTCACTGGTAACAAGTGTGCGAGAAATGTTGTTTAACTGCGCGACTGGAGTGCCTGTTAAGGTTGTTACAAATCCATCCAGGTAACTTACGTACTTGGAGGAGAATCCCAATTCTCTATAGACATCCATGCTTTCATTAAGAAATTCTCGACCATTGTATGGGAAGTACACCGAAAGTCCATTGGCGATATCTTCATGTTGACCTTTTTCGCTATAAAGAACGGTGTTGGTAAGTGCATTGGTAAGATTAGTGCTTTCTTGGGCGTTCTCCTCACTAAACTGTTTTGCCAAGTCTCCGATGTCAACAACGTCATAATGGTGCTCGTAAGCTGCCGAAAAGCCAAACTCCTTTGTATTTGAGCGCCCTTCTGCAACCTCTTTAAAACTTATTTTTGTTAGGTCTACAGTGCTTATAAAAGACTCAAAGGCAGCCACTAGGCTCTCCACGTTTTTCATGTCAATCACGGAGAGAGTGAGATTAGAGTCGTCCAGATTGTTTTGCTTATAGTAATCAATAAAGGTTTGAACAATAGCTTTACCCAGGGCGTCGCCGGTCATTTGCGGATCTACCCCTAGGGTGCTCAACCATTTGTCGTAGTCCCAACCTTGACCCGGCTCGGTCTCTTGAGACGCAAACAGGTAATTTGCAAACGGAGATAAAATGTGTGCTATCTCAATGCTTGCCATGAGACAAGAATCAAAACCAAGAAACTCCAGCGGCTGCTTTCCTATTGCAGATGTTTCCAGTGCTTCTTTGAGGCTTGTGAGAGACATTGATTCATTTTCACCATAGTTTTGATCCACACCATAACCGATTATCGGACCGGCACCGTGATCCCACAATATCAAGCCATATCTATTTGCCGGAAAGCTTCCGTAACAATAATTAATGAAGTCGATTAACGTTTCTTTCTTTACCATATTTTGTTGGGGAAGCTGCTCAAGCAACTCCAAACTGCCTTCTGATACGCGATATCGTCCTATTTTGTCTGTGGCTATTTCCTCCATGCTCCATTTTTTGGTTCCGCCTGTTTGAATTATGACGTTTGTATCCTCACGCGAATAAGCAGCTGATATCATTTCTTGAATGTCTTCGCTGGCTAGCCCATAATCACTTTCCAGGTTCGCTCCATCTATGTACACCATGATTGTGTAAGCAGCCGTACCTGCATTTAGGTTTTTATTTTCATATGTTCGGCTGCTTCCCGCGTTGCCTAAACCGGCGCAACCAAGCATGCTTATGGCTAAAGTCACTGAAAGCAGAAGTGAGATNNTGTGGATCCCCTCCCTGGATTTGATGAGGTTTTGGTGCTTTCTAGAGCAGTTTAACTGTCCCACTATGGGCCAGCATAGCCCTGCCGCCTCTGGCACTGGGGTCGTCCCAAGTCATGAACGCATAAACCTCGCCCTTATCAAGATCTAAAGTCTGGGACACAACTGTGCCGGTGGCTTCGATCCAGTTTATTGCAAATATATTTTTTGCCAATGTATGAAGGTAATACGTTTCTTCTCCTATCATTGGCAACCCGTCAGTTCTATCATTGAGTGATATCCACTGGAGTCTGTCATCTGATAGATAATCGATTTTGAAATGATACCCGGTTGTGTATTCAACCTCTATGGCTCTGCCAACATATTTGAACATTTTGTGTCTCCCTTGCATTCATTAACTAACATATAGTATCGCAATGTTAGCTTTCATACAAATTTTCATGAAAAAAGTTCACACCGCGTTGTACTCTATGGAAAAACCCTCACAGGAAAGGTATCCTTAATCCCGGTGAGAAAAAGAGAGGGGTGGGAAAGTGACGGACAATTCCCCCATAGAGTATGACGAATTTGAATTATCAAAAAGTGCAGGCATAGCGGTTGTTGGCGATGCGGGGCAGCGGATTAGATTTGACACTATTACGGAGGCTTTTACTTATCAAGTTAGAACAAGTGCCCTGTTGCCTGCTGTAAGTGACGACAATCGAACACTCACTTATGAAGAACTCGATGATCTATCCGGTTACATTGCCGAGCAGTTTCCCCGAAGGGCACAGTGTGTTGGCATAATAATGGATCACAGTGTAGAAATGATTGCATCCATACTTGCAGTCTTAAAAGTTGGCGCTGCTTATATTCCGGTAGAACCTGATTTTCCACCTGAACGCATTCGTTTTGTTATGGAGCAAAGCGATGTTTCTTTTATCGTGACTAACAGTGTCTATAAAAAACTATCCGGCTCTTTTCCTGCTGTGGTAGTGGACAGCGGCATGACTGTTTTACGAGAAAAACAAGCTTACGGTGAGCAATTAATCGACAATTTCCCGGGGAATCAGCTGGCCTATGTTTTATACACTTCAGGAACAACAGGCTATCCAAAGGGAGTTATGGTAGAGCATCGTAACGTTTGCCACTACGTACGAGCGTTTTGTGAGGAATTCAATCCACGTCCCGGTGACGTGATGTTGCAAAACTCAGTTTGTACGTTTGACATCTTTGTTGAAGAAGTTTTCACAACTTTACTTTCAGGAGCCAGTCTCGCAATTCCATCGGTCAACGTAAGAAATAATATGTCGTCGTTGGTTGATTTTATTGAAAGACACAAGGTAACAATTGTTAGTGGTTTTCCGCATCTGTTAAATGAACTTAATAAGTTGAGCTCTTTACCGCAAAGCCTCAGGCTGTTAATAAGCGGGGGAGATGTGTTGCATGCAGACTATGTGTCGCAGTTGATAGGCCGAATTACTGTTTACAATACATATGGACCCTCTGAAACAACGGTCTGTGCAACATATTTTAAATGTGACGGCTATGAGCCGCTTAAAGACGGCACCTATCCAATAGGTGTAGCGATAAAAGATGTGCAGGTCATTTTAGCTGACGAAAAACTGCAACCTATAAAGACAGGTGAGGTTGGAGAAATATGCATAACAGGAGCAGGTGTTGCTCGAGGCTATTTAGGACTTCCGCAAGGCGATAGCGGGTTTTTAGATTTAGATGATAGTGGTAAGCGCATATATCGGAGCGGGGACTTGGGATGTTTGCTTTCTGACGGAAACATACACTTTCTTCGGCGTAAAGATAAACAGGTGATGATAGAGGGAAAGCGAGTTGAACCTCAAGAAGTTGAGTTGGTATTAAGACGCAACGATCAAGTTGAGCACGCTGTTGTAGTAGCCGATCTTGACACCTTGGGGAAGACATATCTAACGGCATATGTTGTTTTAAGCTCCGTTGAAGCTCACGTATGCCGGGTGCGAGAATACCTTGCGGATTACGTTCCCCAATACATGGTGCCAAAACATTTTGTAGTTCTCAAGGATATGCCTTTAACAGCAAACGGGAAGAT
>DBCW01000063.1:0-10371 GCA_002293265.1 Eggerthellales bacterium UBA948 | reverse complement strand
TCAGATTTAATTATCAGAGAATTGGATCTAACAGATTTAGACTTACTGGTTGAAAAGCGGATCGAGGTTCTCAGAAGTGTCTTTGAGCTTCCGCCACAATATGATACATCTGATCTTGTCGAGGCAAACCGTTCTTATTACGAAAGAGCAATTACTGATGGATCCCACATCGCCTGTGCTGCTTTTTCTCAACAGGAGTTTCNNTCGGACATTTCCCGCGGATATTGCGGGCATCTTATGAATGTTTACACGCGACCCGGTTACCGAAGGATGGGCGTTGGCCGTGCAGTAGTGGAGTGGTTGCTTTGCCGAGCTCATGAGCTAGGCGTAGACATTGTCTACCTTGATACAACCAGCGCAGGAAAAGAAATGTATAAAGGCCTAGGGTTTGTGCAGATTGAAAGTTTTATGGAAAAAAGCTTTTGAGTCATGCTTATTTATGTGTGGATAATATAAAATCCGGCGCACAAGCAATCAATCGGCACTACCTTAGAACCACTTATTAATCCTTAAGATTATGTAGATTACGATGCTTACCAAGAGCATAATTCCCAGGGCAAATGGATAGCCATAAAGCCAGTTATGCTCGGGCATGTTGGCAAAGTTCATGCCATAAATCCCCGATATTATAGTGGGAGGACCAAAAAATATGGTTAGCAGCGTAAGCTTCTTAACATTTTCGTTCATCTGAAAGGAAAGCTTGCTCTCGTAATCATGCAGCAGCTCCTGCGAAAAAGCAAACAAGCTATCTGCAAGCTCATGAAGCTTATGAAGCCTGGTGTTGATAATACGAAAATAACGCAGAGACTCTTTATCTAGCAAATTATTCTCATCAATTAGGATTTGCTCGCTAATGTCAGAAAACGCCCTTAATAGTTTCTTGTAGGTGTAAGCCTTTTTTCGAAGTTCCGAGATACCGGTATTTTGTTTTTTATCGACCATCACCTCCATTGCCTCGCTTATGTCTTCCATTTCGTCTTCAAGTGCTTCTAATATATTCGAAGAGTTTGTGACCATCCACTCAAGAATATAATGGTAAAGATATGTGAGTGGATGCGCTTTATCCTTTGCTGTTTCGAAGGCCACAAAGATATCTTCCGTAAGCATTTTGATGGTGCTATCAGGTTGTTCCGGCAAAACCACGATCAGATATTTTTGCGAAAAGAAAATGCTCAGCTTGGCTTGACAGGTATTATCACAATTAATGTTAAGGAAAAATAAACTTAAAAAATCGTAGCCTCTGTAGCTTGCATAGTACATGTTGTCATCAAGATTGGTAGATATTCGAACGGCAGCTTTGTCCCAAGCCAAACCGCACTCCTGCAGTTGCGGCAGGTTTTTCGTGTTGCACACGAGTGTAAAAGACGAGTTTTCGCTCAAAGCAGACAGATCAGCTTCCAGCTCTTTGTTACCCGCAAAATCATAGCCCCTCACCCTAATACTCCCTTCCCTTCATTTTTGTTTTATGAACTAATTAAACTGACTTAATCTTCCTAACTTGTTTCATAAATCTATCGGATCAAACGACTCAACCAAATCCAGCAAATCTTGTTTTTTGTGGATATTCAACTTGATGTAAATTCGTTTAGAGTGTGTGCGAATGGTGTTTTCGGAAAGTACCAACTCTTCGGCAATTTTTCTTACACTGTAGCCTCGGGCTAGTAACTCCATGACCTTGGCTTCTTTGGCTGATAATCGGTAGTGTGACTTCATTAATGTACTTTGCTTTGATATACGATCGCGGTATTGTTGGCTTTCATTTAAAACAAAGCCGGACTCGGCATCACTTAACGTGTCCAGGTCTTTTGAAAAATCTGTAATACTTGCGTTGTCAAGCGGTGTCTGGTCATAGCGTGTTAACATGTTGGGTGCACCCACCGGAGGACGTAAAGCTACGAGCTCGATATCATCAGCTTTGTCGCGAGTTTTAGTGCGGAATTGTCCAAACCCACCTTGTCCGATAAAGTACATCAATCCAAGAATGTACACAGAAATAAGAGAGGTAAATGCAAGTGGTGATATATCCGGCATTGTAAAGTTAATGGGTATAATGCTTAAAAGCGAAATACTTTCTGTAAGTGTCGCACTTACAAATCCAAGATCATGCAAAAAGTAAACCAGTGTTCCAAATAATCCGTATATAAATACCGGGTTTATACCATTATCACGCGATGCTTGAGCGCATTGAATCATCATTAATATGATTGCACAACTGTAGAAGGCGTAAAGCAGGCCGGCATAAATATTGAGAAATGTTTCTCCCAAAAACGGTATTGCCAGATATGCGGTCATTAAGAAAGGGAAGAAGAAGCGATAGGCCTTGTTGACGTTAAACTTTATGCTTTGAGATTGCCATAAAAACAATAAAATGAGCGAAGCAACAAGCGCTCCTCCCATCGAAAGCATATTAACAACCGAACCAACGGTCGGGTCGTTTACAGCTAACGCACGCATGGTTCCGGAACAAAAACCAAGTGTACCAAAAGAGAGTGCGCTTCGCCAATAGTCGCTAATGACCTGCTTGTAAATGTGTGGATGTTTGCGCGGGATATCTTCAAACATTGGTTGGTCAAAGTTAAGGGTACGGCTTTTTATAACTATGCATAGGCCAAAGGCAGGTAGATAAATCACCGGAATGAGGAAAACCGTAACCGCACGAGGAATTAAATATAACGAAAAGTAGAATAGGGTTGAAAACGCTGTGCCGACAATAAGATCTTTGTTTCCGGAATCGGAATCTTCACTGGCAAACAATCGTTGCCAAAGCATAAATAGTCCTGCAGAGCCAAGCCCCAGTAAAGCTCCGCCCGAGGTTACAAAGATCAGGGCATAAGAATCCACATAGATCGCCGCAATTAAAGATATCCAGCCAAAGAAGTATGGAATGCTTGCAGCAATGACATAAAAGCGACGTGTGCCTCCGGGAAAGAAGTATGATCCTATGGCGCTAAAAAAGTAAGTTGCAAGAAAGCTAAGTGATTGTGCGGAAAAAAAGTAGAAGAGAATCTCCGGTGTTTGAAACTCCAATGGCAAAAAAGGAAACACTCCGCCCCAAACACCTGCCGCATTAATAGCTAAAAACAGAGCATAACCAAGCGATGTTACATTGGGCTTGAGTATTCGTAATATGGCGGGCATAGTAGCAATGTCCTTTTCTGATCGATGCTAAGTGCCCCCAGCCAATCACTTCTGCTAAGACTATTGTAGCAAAAAAAGACAAAGCGACTATATTTGCTTATTTAAACCGGATTAAGTCTTGTTTTTGTGAGACTTTCGCTTTATATATGCCATTAAAATGACACTTTCTTAACTGATTTACGTGCAACTACTTATTTTCTGTGCGAAGATGACATATTGTTAGTGACTTTGCTATAACCATAATCAGATAATTAGATAAGAGCAATAAGATTTGCTTTACAATAATATAATAATCCTTTAACATATATGACAATTACACGTAAATGTGTAATGAGGGTTACATTTTTAGGAGTTTTGTATGCAGGGTGGGTACCCTAAGCTAAGGGAGACGCGTAAGCTTAAAAGGCGCAAAATGTTTTACCAGCAGCGGAGGATGCAAGGTAAGACGGCTCGCAAAGTCATAGGTCTTTGTTTGATAGCAGCAATTTTGGCGATAGGTACTGTTTACCTAGCTACAGCCCAAGAAAATAAATCGTATATAGCACTAAGATCAGCAGTTGACAGCAGTTTTATAAAAGCCTCGGTTTTGTTTCCGTTCATAAATCTGTCCAACACGCTTTCAGTTGAACTACTTGTCGAAGAAACAGCCGAGCCAGAGCTGACAGTTCCCTTTAGGACAGCTTCACCTAATGAGTCAGGTGAAGCTATGGCATCAGACCCGGATGCTACACCACGTATCTACTTAACCTTTGACGACGGACCGTCGGCCTCATCTACGCCAAAGATTTTGGAAATATTGGACAAATACAGTATAAGAGCTACATTTTTTGTGCTCGGTTCTCAGGCAGAATCTAGGCCTGAAATGGTTAAGGCAGCGGCTGACGCCGGGCATGTGATTGCTAATCATGGCTACTCGCATGACTACGCATCTGTTTATGCATCGCCCGAATCATTTATGCAAGATGCTCATAAATGTGAAGATATCTTAGCCGGCATCTTAGGCAGACCGCCGGAGCGAATTTTGCGTTTTATTGGCGGGACAACAGTAAGTCAACTGGAAAAAAATCCGGACATTCGCAATTCGATCCAAAAAACACTTGTTGATGAGGGTTGGCGATATTTTGACTGGAACGCCGATATGTATGATTCGGTCCCCGAGCCCGGACCGGAACCCGGCGTTTTGGGCAGCCAACTTAATGCGGGGATTGATGAGAAAATATCTTACGGAATCAAAGACATAGTGGTGCTGGCGCATGACACAAACGTAAAAGTTTGGACGCCCACTGATTTGCCTATGATAATCGAGCACTGCCTGTCTAAAGGCTACTCTTTCGAAGTTCTTACCGGCAAATCTCCGGAGTGTGTTTTTCGATAGATTAAATCGGTGCTTCCTCGGTGCAAGGCAAGCTCTAATAAATCGGCACACTAACACCTGTGGTAAAAGCAGCAGGCTACCTTACTGAATGAACCGAATCTTGTTGCGAGAATGCAGTGACTTGATCAGAACTTCATTAACGAAGTTCTGATGGGATTTTGCTGGCATCTAAAAGCGTTGTGCAGTTAGGGCAACGTGATGCTGACTCCGGAATGGTACTGCCGCAATAAGGGCATTCCTTGGTATTTGCCGGTTTTTTGCGCATCATCTTATTGATACCCATAATTATTAGGAACACGACGAATGCAACTGCCAAAAAATTAATAACGGCACCAATAAAGTGACCGTAGGTTATCTTGGCACTTCCAAGCATGACCACGAGTGAGTCCAGCTCGCCACTTGGAATAAATACTGAAAGGATTGGATTAATGAAGTCTGCAACAAGTGCAGTTACAATCGCAGTAAAAGCAGCACCCATAACAACGGCCACCGCTAAATCCATAACATTGCCGCGCTCAATAAACTCTTTAAACTCTCTAAAAACCTTCATCATGCTATAAAGTTTAACATATTTCTCAATATATACAAATTTATTTATACCAAAACGGTGATTACTTGAATATGCGGCAAAATGGATTGATACAAACAGCGGATACTCAAACAGAAAACAAGACAGTTACACCTTCTCCAAAAATTGCTAAATAAAAGTTATATTAATAAGCAATTTGCTGATGCCCAATTAATGCACGTCATTTACCAGCAGAAATAAAAAAATCGCATGTTTTATGTGACAACTGGTACCTTGATTTTATCTATTGTGCTTAAAGGCCATCGCCCTTGAAGCGCCAAAAGCGCCCAGAGAGCACCGGCTACTCCAGAGGAAGTTGTGGAAGCTTTTAAGTCTCTCACACAGAATCAGAAAGGGACGAGTAGTAACTATGAAGAAAGGAGTGACATGTCTGCATTAGAATCTAACATCAGTAGGCGGTCTTTTGTTAAGACCACGGGCGCCCTTGGCGCTTTGGCTGCTATCGGTGGAACGGTTGCAACAACCGGATCATTGTTTGGCATGAAGCCAGCTACTGCTAATGCTCAGTCAGAAGAGAAGGTCATTTGGACGCACTGCGCGGTAAACTGCGGAAGCTGTTGCGCGTTGCAGGTTCACATGCAAGATGGAGCTATCAAGTATGTGGAGTCCGACAACACCGGAAGCGATGAGTTTGGTGAGACCCAGATCAGAGCCTGTCTGCGCGGACGTTCGATCCGCCGTTGGCTACAAAGCCCGGACCGCCTCAACTTTCCCCTAAAGCGTAAGGAAGGAACCAAGCGCGGTGAGGGAATTTATGAGCAGATCACTTGGGAAGAAGCACTGGACACTATCGCCAGCGAGATGAAGCGTATCCGTGAAAAATATGGCAACGAGGCCATGACTGTTCACTATTCATCCGGTGTATGTTCAGGTCAGATCCAGAGCAATCCTGTTAAGCGCTTGATGGGCATGAGCGGTGGTTACCTTAACTACTACGGAACCTACAGCTCGGCTCACATCTTGGCTGCAGGTACATACACCTATGGTGGCGGTACCTACGGTAGTTCATTTTTGACACTCCAAGATGATCAGCTGGTTGTACTATTTGGTAACAGCCCGGCTGACACCCGTATGGGTGGTGCTTCTCACACCTACGACTTTGCTGTTATGCGTGAGAAGAAAAACGTTAAAGTAATCATCATTGACGTACGTATGAACAGCTCACTTGCTAACCAAGGTGGAGAGTGGATTCCAATCCGCCCCGGAACCGACGGTGCGCTTGTAGCCGGTTTGGCACACGTGCTTATCAAAGAGAATTTGGTTGACGAGGAGTTCTTGCACAAATACTGTGTAGGTTATGACGAGCAGACCCTTCCTGAAGGTGCTCCGGCTAACTCTTCTTACAAAGACTATGTTCTTGGTAAGGGTAAGGATAAGACCGAAAAGACTCCGGCATGGGCTTCAAAGATCACCCAGATTCCTGAGCAACGCATTATCGACCTAGCTCACGAGATGGCAGAGGCAAAACATTGCTACATCGGTCAAGGTTATGGTTGCCAGCGTCACTCCAACGGTGAAATCGCAGCTCGTGCAATCATGGTTTTGCCGCAGCTTCTTGGTCAAGTTGGCAAACCCGGTACCAGTGACGGTCGTCGTGAAGGTAACTCCAACATCAAACTGGCCATGATGCCAACCGGTACAAATCCGGTTCAGGCAAACCTGCCTGTTTACGAGTGGCCAAATGCTATCAAAGACGGCAAGAGCCTCACCTCACTTAATGCCGGTCTGCAAAAGGCCGACAGACTTTCATCCAGCATCAAGTTTATCTTCAACTATGCCGGTAACTGCCTTACCAACCAGCACAGTGACATCAATGCAACCCACGAGTTGCTGCAAGATGAGTCACTTTGCGAGTTCATCGTCACAAGCGAAGTCTTTATGACAGACTCTGCAAAATACTCCGACATCATTCTTCCCGACCTTACCTCGCAAGAGCAGATCAGTATCACCAAAAATGGTTATGCCGATAATATCGAGGCTGTAATTTACGGTCAGCCACTTTACGAGGCACCATTTGAGCGTCGTGGAATCTATGAGGTTTGCTGTGAGCTGGCTAAGCGTCTTAATATCTACGATGAGTTCTCCGATGGCGGTAAGACTCGCGAAGACTGGATGAAGAAGCTTTACGCTGATCTTCAGGCAGTTGATCCGCTGGTTCCAAGCTTGGAAGACGGCATCAAGATGGGCGTTTACAAGCGTCAGCCTAAGCCATTGGTCGCTTTAGAGGCATTCATTGCCGATCCCGAGGCAAACAAGCTTCCTACCGAGTCCGGTAAAATCCAGATCTATTCTGAGAAACTTGCCAAGTTCGCTGAGACTTGGGAGCTTGCAGAAGACGAGGTCATCTCGGCAATTCCTGAGTTTGATCCCGGCTTTGACAGCTACGTGAACCTTACCGATAAGTATCCACTGCTTATCACCGGATTCCATACTCGCGCTCATACTCACTCCTCATACTCCACAAACCCGATCCTTCAAGCTGCCAACAGCCATCAGGCATGGATTAATCCGGCAGATGCAAAGGCTCGTGGCATTGAAGATGGCGAGACTATCAGAGTGTTTAATGAGCAAGGTGAGATTCGTATCATGGCCAAGGTCACGCCTTTGATCATCCCCGGTGTTGTTGCTGTGCCGCAAGGTAAGTGGCACGATGCCGATATGAAGGGCGACAAAGTAGACCACGGCGGATGCATCAACACCATCACCAGATATCGTCCGTCTCCGCTTGCGAAGGCGAACCCGCAACATTCCAATATCGGCCAAATAGCGAAACTGTAAGGAGGGCTGAATAATGACACAACATGGTTTTTATTACGACGCAACTCGTTGCACCGGCTGCAAGACTTGTCAGCTCGCCTGTAGCGACCGTTACGATCTGCCAACTTCATACTTTTACCGCCACGTATTTGAATACAGTGGAGGAGACTGGAAGACCGAGGCAGACGGCACCGTAACAACAGATGCCTTCGTTTATCACACATCAGTCTCTTGTAACCACTGCGACGATGCAACATGCGTAAAAGTCTGTCCAACAGGTGCAATGCACAAAGACGGCGAGACCGGCATTGTCGAAGTAGACAGCAACAAATGCATTGGCTGCGGCTACTGCGTAATGTCATGCCCATACAACGCGCCTACTGTGGATCGCGATAAGGGACACTCCGTAAAATGCGACGGCTGCCACGCTCGTGTAAGCGAGGGTAAAAAGCCCATATGCGTTGAGGCCTGCTCTACAAGGGCACTTGAGTTTGGTCCGATCGAAGAGCTTCGCAAGGAGTATAAAGGCGATGCCGATGTGGCTCCGCTGCCTTCACCTGAGTACACTAAGCCCAACTTGGTCATCAAAAAGTGCGTGCGCTCTAAGGCAAGCGATGACAAGTCCGGCACACTATCCAACCGCTGGGAGGTGATGTAGTCATGGAGCATGCTATAGCAACCGAGCTGCCTTTGGCTCTATTTACTACTCTCGCACCAATTTCGGCAGGCGCATTTATCGCAATTGCAATTGCGCTTTTCGCAACCGAGCTTTCCGAGAAAGCTTCTAAGCTTCTTGATAAGTTGAGTTTTGTACCGCTGGTGGTTTTGGCTGCTGCTTTTATCGCTGCATTCTTCCACCTGTCAACACCGCTTAATGCCATCAACGTCTTTGGCGGACTAGGTCGCTCGCCACTGTCCAACGAGATTTTGGCCGGCATTGTATTTGGTGTAATCTTGTTGGCTTATTGCGTTATAGCTTTGACCGGCAAACTTAACGGTGCAGTTAAAAAGGCTTTTGCCGCTGTTGTTGCCGTTGCCGGTTTGGCATTTGCTTACTTCATTGGCATGGCTTACGCAATCCCAACTATCGTGTCTTGGAACACCCCGCTTATCCCGCTGTCCATCATTGGTTTTACACTTCTTGGTGGTGGACTTCTGGGCACAGTGATGATCGCTACTGCAGGCGGAATGGCTGAAGCTCGCAAGACTTCATTTAAAGCTGTCATGCTTATCGTAGCTGTACTGGGCATTGCTTTAAGCATAGGTTCTGTGTGGGCACACTATGTAATGGTCTCAGGCATTGAGACTGCTGTCGTCAGTGGCTCTGCTTTGGCTTCCGGCTTGGTAGTTTACTTGGCTGCTAGCACAGCTTGTGCAGTACTGGCCTTTGCTTGCCAATGCGCTGCGCTGCTCAAAGTTGACAGTCCTGCTGTTGCTTTCGTAGGTGTAGTGCTGATGATTGCCGCAATTGTGATTGCGCGTCTGGCTTTCTACGCAATGCAGATATCAGTTGGTCTCTAATTACGCTTTGTCATTCCTGCGAAAGCAGGAATCCATTAATTAGTCCAATTTGCAGTCACATTGTGGCATGATATTTGCACTCAAGTCCCGGGATACCCATCCCGGGACTTACCCATATGTGGTACGATTTGATGATATTTGCCATAGGAGAGTGATTTTTTTGAATAAAGCCGCCAGTGAAACATCTAAGCAAGATACGACACCAATTAATGAGCCGATAGACACATCAACACGCGAAAACATAGCTTTCGTTGGTGAGACACTGGGGCCTTTTTTCCTAGTTGACCCATCAAGCGAAAGCATCAGACCTGCTTTTACCGCCATCAAAGACCTAGATGCCAAGGCAGGTGCAAGCGACTGGCCGTTTGTAGAAGATCAGTCGGCATATGAATCGCTTGAGTTAATGCAGCAAGGTCTGGGCGTGGCTGACAAAGACCCAATAAATGATGAGCTGATATGGGAATATCGACGTTTATTTATTGGCCCGGCCAAGAAGCCGGCACCCCCTTGGGGCTCAGTCTATACAGATTCCGACGGTGTGGTGTTTGGAGCAAGCACTTTAGCATTCAGACAATGGATGCGCGAAAATGGCATCGGTCGAACCACCGCAGACAACACCCCGGAAGACCACATAGGTTTAATGTTGATGCTTATGTCTTGGATGGCCGAAAACAAGCCTGAGATTCTCGAAGAATATCTGCGCTTGCACCTACTCACATGGTCATCGCATTTCTTGGAGCAACTGGAGGCCGTTGCCGAGCAGCCCTTCTACAAGGCATTAGCCAAACTGACGAAAGCCAGTCTTGAGGGAATCCAAGCCAAACTCAATATCCAAGTTGAGTATCCGAGGTTTTATCGTTGATTTTACAAAGTCTGGAAACTGCAATAAACGAGATCACTCTCGTTTTATTTACGACCCTTGCCCCAAGCGGAATCTTTGCATTCATGATCGCCGGACTCTTCGTCATGTTCACCAAACTGGATGGCGACC
>DBCW01000136.1 GCA_002293265.1 Eggerthellales bacterium UBA948 | reverse complement strand
TTTATGCGAGCTAATTGCTTTTTGCAAGTTAGGGGTTTGAACCCGTGAGGGCAAAACAGCGTATTGCGCTGTTTTGGGCCGAGTGAACGAAGTGAGCGAGGTCTCCAAGACTAGGAGCTAAGCGACGACGGGTTGGCGAATCCCTAGCCCTCCGCCACAATTAGCTCGTATAAGCCTTTAGGTTTATGCGAGCTAATTGCTTTTTTGCGAGTTAGGGATACAGCTCTGTTAAAACCCTTTGCCTCGCCTATATAGGTGTGGTAAAGAAAGGATTAAAGTAAGGAATACCATTAAGGAGAGCATATGGAATCCGCAACAATAACTAGCAAAGGTCAAGTAACTATTCCTATTGCAACGAGAAAAGACATGGGCTTAATACCTGGAAGTAAACTGGATTTCATTTGTGACGCAGATGGTTCCTGGAGGATTGTAAAAAGAAAACGCTCGATTATGGATATTGCAGCAACACTAAAATATAGCGGTGATACTATATCGGTTGAGGATATGAAGAAAGCTGCCAAAAAACATGTTGTCAAAACCTTTAAAATTGGTTTGGATTGATAACTTATGTATGCGATAGATACAAATGTCTTGATACGCTTCTTGATAAATGACAACCTGAGCCAACACGAAATTGTTAAGAAATTCTTTGCAGATCTAGAAAACTCTGAACAAGCTTATATTAGTCTTGTGGTCATTACGGAACTTATATGGGTATTGGAATCAAGCTATGGTTTTGATCGTGAAAAGATTTCTGAAACTGTAGATTTTCTGCTCGAGACAGAACAATTGTCATTTCAAGATAGTTTATCTATTTTCTATGCACTGAGACTATATAAAAAGGGAGTAGATTTTGCAGATGCTTTGATTTCGGCGTTGGCAGCAGACGCAGGCTGCAGTGAGACGCTGACTTTTGATAAAGGTGCTGTTAAAAAAGCCAAGATGGTTGAGATGAAATAATGTCAAGGTGACTTCTCTGACAAAATTGTCAGAGAAGTCCAGCGAGGTCTTGCGCTATTTGGCAATGGTGTCGGCTGTCACTTTATTAAGCTCGGATGTTTGATCCTTGCGGACAAACCGACAGGTTCACTCGATAGCAAAAACAGAGAGAATGTGATCGCCTTGGTCAGACTGTCCGAAAACTGCGTGTCTAATACAAGTTGTCATTCCCGCTTAGGCGGGAATCCATAGCAAACGGCAAATGCTATGTTGAGTAAATAGATTCCCGCCTGCGCGGGAATGACAGAGGGAGCGAGAGAATGACAGGAGGTTGTGCGCTGATGACAGAGTGAGACTTTTCGGACATCGTGTGGTGTAGGCTTATAACTTGTATGACATTTCTTGCTTGTATGCCATATCCCAGAATAGGTACTCAAACTCTACGCTGGATATAAATATTTGGGCGATTTTTTCACGCTCTTCTTTGGTTTTATTTGCTACCAACTCATCTAGTGCATCATAAAACCACTCAAAACTTTCTAAAAACTCCGGTCTGGAGTAGGATTCGATCCAACTTTTGTAGAAATTGTTTTCGAGCTTATCGGCGTACTGAGCTTTGAGACGACATGCATAATCGTAGTATGTCCATGCACAGGGAAACACGGTTGCTAGTATATGCACCAACTCACCGGTCTGCCCTATCGCAAGCATGTTTGCTGTGTAAGTACGGTTGTATAGGGATTGCCTTGCTGTTGCCACTTGTTCTTTACTTATGCCAAACTCAGCCATATAACTGCGATGCAAATCCATCTCTTCAAATATGCCATGCTGAATATTGGTGAGTCTGGATAACATCTCTTCGCCTTCAGCCTTTACTGCTCCAAGCGCAAAGACCTTAGCGTACTCCAGCAGATATAGATAGTCTTGAAGAAGGTAGAACTGGAACTTGCTTTTCTCCAGTGTGCCCTCCCCTAATCCCTGTACAAATGGGTGTTGATATCCGGCTTCCCAAACTTCTTGGGCTTTCTCTTTTAGGCTTCTTGAAAATGACATCAGTTGTCCCTTCTTGTTGGTATCATTACATCTTTATAATTCATGATTATTCCATCGGCGATTTTGGCAATTTGTTGCCAGCTTGCTTTTGACGAATCGTCGTAGACTGCGTATGTGGTCATGCCAACCTGCTTGGCACTCACGATTGCTTCCAGCAGATCTTCATAAACCGTACATTGTGTTGCAGACATGGATAGTCTTTGAGCTGCGAGTAAAAATACATCGGGCTGGCGCTTGCCAACTTTAACTTCTTCGGTAGAACAAAAGGCATCAAACAAATGCGAAAGATCGTTTTTAGCCAATACGGGCTCATATAGTGCCTTTGGTAGGCTGGTGGCTACAGCCAAACTCGTGCCATGATCTTTCAGATAGTGCAGATACTCCCTGGCGTATGGCTTGAGCTCCACTGTATGAGTGTAAGCCTCTAATACCATATGGCTCCATTCATCTTTAAGCTCCTCCACACTCTCTTTAAGCTCAAAGCGCTTTATGGTGTATGCAGCTGCTTCATCCAGACTCATTGGCGTTATGGTCTCCGTATAGTCTTTTGGCACTTTGAGTCCGCGCTGTTGCAAAAATCCTGCATCCACATCAGCCCAAATATGCATCGAGTCCAGCAATGTTCCGTCCAGATCAAAAATGCAGGCTTGCATCAACCATCACGCTCCTCAATGAACATGGATTTTAGCTCGCGAGCAGCTGCACTTACATCACCTTGCGCAATTATCGCTGACACCACAGCCAAGCCATCAATTCCGCTATCTTTAAACAGCGGGATGGTATGTTTATTAATCCCACCAATGACCACGATGGGTAAGCTTGTGGATTTGCGGATAAGCTCGAGCTCCTCCATAGAAGTTAAGTCGGCCTCTGTTTTAGTGTCGGTCGAAAACATGGCACCAATTCCCAGGTAGTCAGCACCCTGGCGCTCAGCCGCCAGAGCCTGCTTCAAATTGCTGGCAGAAACACCCAGAATCTTGTCTTTGCCTATGAGCTTGCGCACAACATCGGCCGGCATATCGCTTTGTCCGACATGCACGCCATCAGCGTTTACTGCCAGTGCAATATCTACACGATCATTGATTATCAACGGCACGCCCAAGCGCTCAGTTAAGACACGCAAACGCATGGCCATCTCATAAAACTCCAGCGAGGATGCCGTCTTTTCACGTAGCTGCACCACGCTGCAGCCACCTTGTACCGCCAGCTCAACGGACTCTTCTATACTTGCAGAGCTCATCAACTTGCGATCGGTTACAAGGTAGAGAGTGTAGTCAACTTGCGTCTTGTTTGATTCATTGGTCATGGTCTGCCTTTCGTGATGCGACACCTTGGTTTACAACTCTTGTATCTTGGCTCTGCTTGTAAGTGTGACTGTGTCCATGCGGCTGATTGCATCGTGCAGAGACACTCTAAAGCTGCCGTTGCCCAAGCCACCCGCAGCTTCAAAAGCGATCTCTCCGGCAATTCCCATCGAAAGCAGTGCAGCCACTGTTGACTCCATCGGCAGCTCAGGATTTGCTCCGCAGTACGAGCCAATGAGCGAAGAACACATACAGCCCGTACCTGTAAGCCCGGATAACTTCTCGTGGCCGTTGCTGATCAAAACCGTACGCTCGCCATCTGACACCACATCTACTGCTGCCGTAATGGCCACAACGCAACCCAGTTTGACTGCCAGGTCTTTTGCCACTGCCAAAGCTTCATCACTGTCTAGCATGTCGCTTTCGGCCGCGTCAACGCCTTTGGTCTCAGCTGCAAGCCCGGCAAGAAAGCGAATCTCGGAAATGTTGCCGCGAACAACGGTAGGCTTGATCTCTCTCAGCTGCTCAGCGATAGTCTCGTTTCTAAGTTGAGAAGCTCCGGCTCCCACAGGATCAATGATTACCGGAATGCCCTTTTCGTTTGCCGATTTACCTGCGGCAATCATTGACGGAATCGTGCGCTCATTTAAAGTGCCCATGTTAAGCACCACTGCTGATGAAATTGCGGCGATGTCGGCAGCTTCACCAATGGCATCAGCCATGATCGGCGAAGCACCAATGCCCAGCGTCACATTTGCACAATCATTTACCGTCACATAGTTGGTAATGTGATGCACCAACGGACTTTTTGCTCTGACTTCCTCGATCAACTTGGCGTACTTTTCACTCACTGTGTTTTCTCCTTTGCTTTATTTGTTGTACAGATCATAAAAGTGATTGGTAGGACCGTTGCCCTGCCCAAGCTCTAACGCATGTTCGATTGCAGTCGTCACATACGTTTTTGCATTTTTAACCGCATCTTGGATGCTTGCTCCTAAAGCAAGATTAGAAGCAATTGCCGAGGAGAGCGTGCATCCGGTTCCGTGCGTATTCTTTGTGTTGACGCGGCGTTCGCTAAAATAGTAGAACTTTGTGCCGTCAAAGAGGATATCGGTTGCTTCGCCCTCGCTATGTCCGCCTTTTACAAGCACCGCTTTACAACCCATGGCATGTATTTTTCGCGCAGCTTCTTCCATGTCTTCTTGATTGGCGATTTTAATACCCGCGATCTTTTCGGCTTCCGGAATGTTTGGCGTAAGCACATCTGACAGCGGCACGATCTCACTTATCAGGGTATCTGTCGAGTTTGGATCCATTAGCGGTGCGCCATTTTTAGCATACATCACAGGGTCGACGACTACGTTTTTCAGCTGCCATTGTTTGATCTTGCCAGCTACCGGAAGCATTGTCGCCGGACACGACAGCATGCCCACCTTAACGGCATCGGGAAAGATGTCTTCACAGACCGCATCGATCTGTTTTTCTATGATGCCCGGGCTAACATCTTGGTAGTCGATCACCCTAAATGTGTTCTCGGCGACAACAGAAGTTACCGCACTCATACCAAAAACTCCAAGTGCTGAAAAGGTCTTTAGGTCGGCTTGAATACCGGCTCCCCCGCTACAATCTGATCCGGCTATGCTCAAAGCTTTTTTAATCACGCTACTTCCTCTCACCAATAAAAAACGCTCCCAGATTTCTTAGGGAGCGTGTACCGGTTATGCATAATCGGTTTGCTCCCTACGCTGGTCTTA
>DBCW01000106.1 GCA_002293265.1 Eggerthellales bacterium UBA948 | reverse complement strand
ATTAGTGTTTAGAACAGGAGTGCTTGCGTGAAGCTCACTCGATAATCTTTTTTCTGGGGCATGATACATGTTATGAATGATTGTTTTTCTTGGAGAAATTTTTTAAACCTATAAGTAAGAAGAGGGGGAAGAGGGAGGGCGGTTCCCTCCCTCTTCCCCCTCTTGTATCTCCCCTAACTCCCTCCCCGTCCTTTGGGCTCGTCTGCTTCGCGCCGAGCCAAGTTGCATCTTTTTTGTTTGTTACGTTAACTTGTTGTTAGTTTGCCTTTATTGTCTTGAGCTCAGGATGTTAAACACTAATTTAGCATTCATTGGCTGAGGCAATTTTCTAGTACTGTCTTATTTTGGTACTATGAATGGCTTGTAATATTTGCTTTTTATGAATCTGCGTCATTGGTCAACATGTTTCAGTCCTTCATCGGCTCTTTATAAACGCTTGAGAATCGTCTCTGATCTGCAAAACTTTTCATTTTGGATAAAGTATTGTAAAATACATGAAGCCGTTTCGACGGCTGCTTTTTTAAGAATGGAAATTTCGCTATTTTTTTATGCACTTTAATAGGCGAAACAAACAAGCAGTATAAATAAACCACCAACGTAGTCGCTGCTGAAGCTCACGAGTGAGCTTTTTTGATGCATTGATAGGAGTATGGTTGTGCGTTTTGATAGCAAAGTGAGCAGAAAAGCTATTAGGGCAATTTCTGCATCTGCACTNNGTTAGGGCAATTTCTGCATCAGCACTTTCTCTTCTGATCGCTATATCAAGCTTTACAGTTGCTTTTGGAGATTTTGTACCACCAAGTTCATCAGCAGTTTTAGGTGTGGGAAGAATCCAGAGTGTCGTTTTGGAAGCCCCCGTAGACACCACTGCCAAATTTGCAACTGCAGAAGATTCTAAGGTTACTAAGGCTTCCGACCTGAGCGAACCTATCGCTCGGGCAGCCGCAGAGATTCAAGTAGCTGCTCCGCAGCCGGATCCTGAGCCGGAAAAGCCGGCTACGCCCGCAGAGAACACGAATACTGAAAAGCCCAAGAACAATAACAACACCCAAGTTGATCCTAACGAAGATGGCTGGATTACAACACTTGCCACTAATTATGCTACACCGGGTGATGGTTTCTTAAACAAAAAGACTGCATCCGGTGAGTACACAACAACAACAAGCATGGGCGTTGCGCACAAGAACCTCAAGCTGGGAACAAAGGTTGAGCTCTACTCACCACGAACCGGATTGTCTTGTATTGCCACGGTAAACGATCGTGGTCCTTACGATGGTCGCCCGGACACCTTTGACTTCCAAATGGCAGTTACGGCAGCGCTTGGCAATAACACCGGCTGGTACACGGTCAAGTACAGGGTTATTGGCTAAAACTTGGGTTTTAAGGGATTCTCTATTGGGTGAGCAAATAAACGGCACTTCCCAAGACGGTAAAGAGATTCTCACCGTAGTATCAATTTCAAACAGCGGCAGCTCGGTGAGCGCCGCTGTTTGCGTTACTCCGCCAAATGCCAGAGTAAGCGAGCAGATGGCTTTGGTGATTTTGTCTGAGCGAAAGACTTTGTCCGAACATGCATGCAAGCAAGCCGGAATAGGCAGATTCAAAGACAAGATCATTGGTACCACCTTGCCACATCTCGTTGAACATCTGGCGATCGATCTTCTTGTAGAGCGCACTCTTAATGCGATACGCAAGTCCGCCAAAGAACAGGCTTATGCCGGATCCGTAAATCATCGAATTGCAAGTATCGATGCCCGTGATACATTATCACGCATACCTCCGGTTTCCGGCCACACCAGATGGCTTGATAAAGGGCTTGGCACTATGAACATTACTTTAACGTTCGCCGCTCAAGACCCTGAAGTTGTCTCTGAGGTGATAACCCGGGCAGTTGCACGTGTTAACCGCCTGGCTATACAGCAAGAATTCAGATAAATGTGGTAGTATTCCATGAACACTTTCATGGAGGCACGAAAATATGACAAAGACAGGGCGAATACAGTTTGATGAATGGGCAGACCTTTATGCCCAGCGAGTTGAGACCATGCGAACAAGTGCGGTTCGTGACCTTTTTGCAGCAGCTTCAAGATCAGACATAATCTCGCTTTCTGGCGGAATGCCGGACATAAGGTATCTTCCGCTAGATGAAGTGGGTGAAGTTGTTAAGCGCGCCGTTATCGAAGAAGGCATAGCCGGACTTCAGTATGGCGATACCAGAGGCCGTGAAGAAACTAAAAAGGTTGTTATACGCTTAATGCGTGATCTTGATATTAAAGTCATTTCGGAAAATGTAACGATCACGGCAGGAGGTCAACAGGCGTTAAACCTGCTGGGAGAGATCTTCATTAATTCAGGCGATAACATCATTACCGAAGGACCAACTTATCTTGGAGCGCTTCAGGCTTTTTCTGCTTACGAACCTGTAGTACACACCATTGAGTTTGACGATGACGGCATGCGCATGGATCTTGNNGAAAAACTTCAAGAGTTGGGGCCAAGAGGTGCTAAGTTTATCTACACCATCCCAAACTTTCAAAATCCCGGCGGCGTAACTATGAGTCTAGAGCGTCGTAAGCGTTTGCTGGAGTTGGCTCGCGCATATGAGACTGTGGTTATCGAAGATGACCCTTACGGTCGTTTGCGTTTTGAGGGCGATCCGGTGCCTTGTCTTCGCTCTATGGATGACGAGGTCATCTTTGTTGGCACCGTGTCAAAAATGTTCGCTCCCGGTCTGAGAACCGGATGGGTGCTTGCTCCCACTCCAATCATGCAAAAACTCAACATGGTCAAACAAGGTAATGACCTTTGCGGATCGGCGCTCAATCAGGTAATCGTGGAGCACTATTTTAATGATACTGACTGGCAGACTACTATGGGCAAAATGCGTGATCGCTATCGCGTTCGCCGCGATGCTATGTTGGCTGCGTTGGAAGAGTTTTTTCCACCGGAAGCAAAATGGACTCATCCGCAAGGCGGATTCTTTGTCTGGGTCACATTGCCAAAATATGTAAATACGCCACAAATGCTTTCCGTGGCTCTGGAAAATGGCGTTACTTTTGTACCGGGTGATGGGTGTTATCCCGGAGGCAGCGGAAAAGGCATGAGCTCGATGCGATTGGCATTTTGTTACGAAGAACCCGAGGCACTTCGCGAAGCAATTCGTAGGCTCTCGTTAGTTATCGAAGATCGTTTGGAACTGTATCGCGCGTTCATTAGCGCCGGAGCATTAAAGGAGCAATAGAGATGCCTTACAAGATAGCTGTACTTATGGGTGGGTCTTCTTTTGAGCGTGACTTTTCGCTTGCCAGCGGAAAACACGTGGTCAATACTTTGGAGCAAGAGGGGCACACCGTACTGCCGCTAGATACTTCCAACGCCTTGGTCGAGGTATTGCGCGATGAGAAACCTGATCTGGCGTTTTTGGCATTACACGGCGGTCAAGGTGAAGACGGCACCATACAATCGTTGCTGGAGTATTTGCAGATACCGTTTGTCGGTTCTCCTTCCAGCGTTTGTCGTACCACGTTTAACAAAAGCATGCTGCCGCATGTTGTATCCACTTACCGTAAGGGCAATGATGGTCCCAGTTGCTGGCCAAAGATGGTCTGTCTTTCTGCCGCCAGCTTTAAAAACCTGGGCGCTGCAACGGCTCTTGATCTAGTCACCGAGCATATTCCATCCGGCTATCCAATCGCAGTCTTGCCGGCTTCCGGTGGATCAGCAATGGGAATCAGCCGTGTTGAGTCTGGTGAGGATCTTGCCGATGCCATTTTGAAAGCTCTTTCTTACGACGACGAAGTTTTGTTTGAGGAGTGGGTCGAAGGTGTTGAGGTGGCTGTAGGCGTAATAGGCACCGGAGATGATGCCAAAGTTTTGGGCATTGTAGAGATATGTACCGAGGAGCGCTTTTTTAAGACGGAGGTTCGTTTGGAACCGGAGCTGGTAGAATACTACTGTCCGGTACGCAAAGAGTCGCTGTCCGATGACCGTATTGAAGCAGACAGCATAGTAAAGCAAATAGAGGATGCCGCACTTGAAGTTCATCGCAGCTTTGGCTGCCGCGATCTAAGCCGTGTTGACTTATATTGGGATGGCAAAGAAGTAAAGGTCTTAGAGATAAACGTCTCGCCCGGTATGTCAGAGTTCTCGCTATTACCCATGGTATGTAAAGCTTCAGGCAAAGAGTTTGGCACACTGCTAAACGAGCTTTTAGATACTGCAGTTGCACGTAAATAGTAAGAGTGGCGTCAATCACTCTGAGCACATATATGCCCAGAGTAATATATCTATTCGTTCTTAACTGTATTTATGACGAGAACAGATCGTCATAGAAATCGCTTGGCAGACCATAGTTTTGTGGATTTTCAAGTATGTCTAAGCCAAGTATTGTCATACCAATGCCAAACAGTATTCCTATTGCTCCCAACACTATGCCAACAATGGCCATGCCTTTCCCGGAGCTTTTGATACCCAGAGCACCAAAAATTACACCGAGAAGACCGGGAAGAAATGCGAAATAGGCAAGACAACCACATGGAATAGAAACAATACCTAAAACCATTCCGGCTATTGCAAACCCTTTGCGATCCTTGGTTCCATCAGGCATTGTTCCATACATTGGAGCTTGCTGACCTTGCGCATATATCGGTTGAGGTGCTATAGGTACATTGTAATTGCTTTGTGCACCTACAGGCTGTGCATCCTGCGTTTGGTCTGTCCATCCCTGCCCATCCCAATAGCGGATCTTCGTCACATCACCCGCTGGATCAGGATACCAACCGGCCGGGATCTGTTCGTTAGCCATTTTCTCTCCTTTATCAAAACTAAGTATTTGTTAACCTGCTATATCATAGCTTAGAGTTGCCACTTATGTATACACCTCTGTCATTCCCGTACCAACTCTGTCATTCCCGCGCAGGCGGGAATGACAGAATGGTTGCGGAACGACATGGAGACCGCAGGAATAACAGAAGGATCTGCTAAAATGACAGCAAGCTTCAGAGGTTAGGTAGCCTTTACGCAACATCGGCAAATTGTGAATTGTACAATTCTGCGTAATGACCGCCTTTTGCCAGCAATTGCTCATGACTTCCCTGCTCCACAATGTCACCCTCATCCATAACTAGAATCAGATCAGCGTTTCTGATCGTTGAGAGACGATGTGCGATGATGAAACTAGTGCGCCCTTTCATTAGATTGTCCATAGCTTTTTGGATCAATGTCTCGGTGCGCGTGTCTACAGACGATGTTGCCTCATCCAAAATCAGTATCTTAGGATCATGTAAGATCGCTCTGGCTATGGTGAGCAACTGCTTTTGTCCTTGCGATACATTGGAAGCTTCTTCGTTTAACTCCATATCGTAGCCGTCGGGCATAGTCTGGATAAAGTGATCAGCTTGGGCAACACGTGCAGCGGCTTTAACTTCTTCATCAGTTGCGTCCAGCTTGCCGTAGCGAATATTATCGGCGATACTGCCGTTGTACAGCCAAGTATCTTGCAATACCATGCCAAACAGCGACCGCAAGTCATTGCGCTTAAACTGGCGGATATCGTGATCGTCCAAAAGAATGCCGCCACTATCCACATCGTAAAAACGCATCAACAGTTTGATGATAGTTGTCTTGCCGGCTCCGGTCTTGCCAACTATGGCAATCTTTTGTCCGGCGGCAACCGTTGCAGAAAAGTCGTTGATAACGGGCTTTTCGGGGTCGTAGCCAAAATGAACTTTGTCAAAGCTCACGGCACCGGTCACAGATCGAGGATCTGCCGCTTCATCAGCGCTTACCTCATCGGGTATTTCTTCCTCATTCAGGAAGCTAAAAATGCGCTCGGCTGCTGCCATTGTCTGTTGCAACATAGCTGATATCTGCGACACCTGCATGATGGGCTGCTGGAAGTTACGCACATATTGAATGAACGCCTGAATATCGCCGATAGTTATACGCCCATTCATGGCTTGGTAGGCGCCAACAACGCAAACCACTACATAGCCAAGGTTGCCAATGATGTTCATGATGGGCATCATCATGCCGGATAAGAAGTTTGCCCGCCAACCGGCATCATAGAGTTTGTTATTACTTTGATCAAAATCTTTAAGCGCGCGCTTCTCACCATTAAAGGCACGCATGATAACGTGGGCACCGTATGTTTCTTCGACCGCGCCATTTACTACGCCTAGGTATTCTTGCTGCGCTAAGAAGTGTTTTTGCGAGCGTCCTACGATCAGCGCAACTGCGACGAAGCTTATAGGTAAAGTGACAAGTGCAATAAGGGTCATGATCCAATCGATAGAAAACATCATGATCAGGATACCTATCAGCGTTGTGACCGAGGTGATTATCTGCGTAATAGATTGAGTAAGGCTTTGCTGAATAGCATCAACATCATTTGTGATGCGACTCATTACATCGCCGGTCGCTACCTTGTCGTAGTATGTAAACGGCAAACGCATAATCTTTTTGTCGATGTCTCTGCGCAACGAGTAGCAAATCTTATTCGCCACGCCCGTCATAATAAAACCTTGAATGAACTGGAACAACGCACTGGCGATATATAGAGCCAGTAGAAATGTGAGTATCTGGGCGATCTTTGCAAAATCGGGACCGTCTCCGGTGCCGGCGATTTGAGCCATAATGCCCTCGAACAATGTTGTGGTCGCAGTACCCATAATTTTGGGACCGATGATGGCAAACACCGTAGAGACCATTGCAAATACTATAACAACTAGCACAGCGATCTTGTGTTTACCCAGGTATTGCATGAGGTTTTTGAATGCACCTTTAAAGTCTTTGGGCTTGTCGGCACTTATAATATTTTGCGCGGCGTTATGGCCACCGCCTCCATGACCTATGCGACGACGATTTGTCGCAGTAGTTGTTTTAGTGGCTTTGTCTCTTTTGGATTTTTTGGAATCAGACGTGGTCTTTGCTTCGTCATTTATCGGCTCTTTAGAAGTATCGCGGTCATCTTTCATCACCTGTCACCTCCCCCTCTTATTGAGTTTTGCGAGGTCTTAGCAAGGTCTTTTTCTGACAGCTGAGATGTGGCAATTTCGATGTATTCTGTGCAAGTCTTTAAGAGCTGCTCGTGAGTTCCTGAGCCTACAATACGACCTTCGTCGATCACAAATATCTGATCGGCATTCATAATAGTGGATATGCGCTGGGCAACAATTATCAGCGTGCTGCCTTTGGTATATTGAGCCAGCGATTTACGCAGCGCAGCGTCTGTCTTGAAATCCAGGGCTGAGAAGCTATCGTCAAACAGGTAAATGTCGGCACCTACCGCCAATGCACGAGCTATGGAAAGCCTTTGGCGCTGTCCACCGGAAACGCTGGAGCCACCTTGGGCAATCTCCAGTTCGAAGCGCTCTTCATTGCTGTTGATGAACTCCATAGCCTGCGCGATCTGGGCAACCTTTTCCATGTCTTCATCGGTCATGCCTTCGGTGCCGTAACCGATATTACTGGCTATGGTGCCGCCCATAAGTACGCTTTTTTGCGGCACATAACCTATACAACCACGCAATTCTTCTTGTTTAAGCAGACGCACATTTACTCCGCCTACACATACTTCGCCCTCGCTTGCTTCATAAAAGCGTGGGATGAGATTAATGATTGTCGATTTACCCGAACCGGTAGCGCCTATGAAGGCCGTGGTCTGACCCGGTTTTGCTTTAAAACTGATGTTAGTCAGCGCGTTTTCATTGGCACCTTCATAATGAAAGCTCACATTTTTGAACTCTACGATGCCGCGCTTATCTTCTTCAATGTTGATATTGTGCTTTGCATCGGTGATGGTTGGCACAGTCTCAAGTACCTCGTTGATGCGTTTGGCACTAACCGAAGCCCTGGGTATGAATACGAAAAGCATAGCTATGAACATGAAGCTCATGATGATCTGCATCACGTATTGCAGATATGCCATCATGTCGCCTACTTGCATTTGCGATGCGGCTACTTGCTCAGCACCAATCCAGATGATCAGCACCGTAAGCGCGTTCATAAATATCGTCATCACCGGCATTAAAAAGATCATTGCGCGGTTCACAAATAGGTTTATCGCAGTCAGGTCTTTGTTAGCAACGTCAAAACGCTGCTCCTCATGTGCGGTACGCGAAAACGCCCTGATGACCATGAGACCGTTCAGCGATTCGCGCGCTACCAGGTTTAGGCGATCGATAAGCTTTTGCATGATCTTGAACTTAGGCATCACCACTGCCAGCAAGATAAGCATGATGCCCATCAAAACGATGACGGCCAATGCGATTATCCAACTCATGGAGACCGATTTGTTTAATGCCATAAACACACCACCGGCACCCATTATCGGCGCATAACAGACCATGCGTATGCCCATTGTGATCATTTGCTGGATGACAGTTACATCGTTGGTTGAGCGCGTAATGAGTGAAGCTGTGGAGAACCGATCAAACTCCGTATGAGAAAAACTTACAACCTTGCTGTAGATGGACTGCCTAAGATCGCGAGCCAGACCGGCACCAATGCGCGCCGAGAGAAAGCCTACTGCTATGGAAGCCAAACCTGAGAGCACGGTTATCAGCAACATTACAAGTCCGATGCGGATGATATAGGCGATCTCCATCTGTTGCATATCGCGACCAAGTTCGCGGTAAAAACCGCCTACCAGCATCATGGCACTTTGCTCTTTAAGACTGATGTCCATGCTTGCGGCTTTGGCTTGTGCTTCGTCAAACCAGTCCTGCGGCAACACGCTTAGCAGTGGTGCCATCTCATAAAGTTTGGCAAAATCCAGGTTCTGGATGTCCGGAGAGCTTGTCTCTTCTCCCAGAGTCTCACCAAGACCATCCGCCAGACCACCTTCAAGTGTTCCATCCTCGCCGGCACTTTGTACTTTCTGCAGCAGGTAGATCATCGTCCATGTGGCTGAGCCAACCGCATCTGAAATTGGCTCATACGACTCTATTGAGGCCGTTGGATCAAGGGCGTATGCCATCTTCTTTGCAGCTAATGGGTAGGTTTGGGAATAGCGATCGNNGAGTTGATCGTCAGCGATGGGTTTGTAGTACTCCATCAGCTGGCGTTCGTCCTCATCCATAAAACTGGTTATAAAGTTATAGCCGTCTTCCGAGATGACCTCAGGATAAGCTTCCTCAAGACCACCTTGCTGTATGCCCACATTTACGATGTTGCTCATATAGTTAGGCAGGTTGAGTTCGCAAATTGCCTGAACAATCAGTAACAATATCGCAAGTGCTACCCCTCCCAAAAAAGGCTTTAAAAATCGCTTGAGCTTAAACATTATCCCCTTCTAATGCCCTCCCCTAGGAGCCGTATCGATGTATTTCTACCGCTATATAGCCCCGCTTTCATTTCCATGAAAGCGGGAATCTACAATAACATAAAGCCTTCGATTATGGATTCCCGTCAAAGTGACAATGACATAGTGTTACGGGAATGACAAATGCATGTCGGTTTTGGTATAACAGCGTAGCGTTTTTTATACGTCTAACTCCATATAGTGATCGAACTCATGTGTTATCTCATCCGATGGTGGTTTTGTTAGCAAGCTTACCACCACTGCCATGACAAGACCAAAGATGAAAGCCGGCAGCAATTCGTAGATCGCCCAAACGCCTCCGAGCGGAGCAATTACCTCATGCCAAACAAATACCATCACGCCACCACTTACCATACCGGCAAGTGCGCCGGGTAAGTTGAGGCGGCGCCAGAACAGCGACAGTAAGACCAGAGGTCCAAAAGCTGCACCAAAGCCGGCCCAGGCATACGAGACCACTCTAAATATCGATGAATTTTCGTCGGCTGCCACGATGATGCCAAAGATTAATATGAGCAACATTGTAACTCTGGCTACCCACATGACCTGCTTATCGGTTGCATCCTTTTTGAACAACCCTTTAAACAGGTTTTGTGCGATAGCCGAAGATGCGATGAGCATGTATGAGTCTGATGAGCTCATGGTCGCAGCTAGGATTCCTGAAAGCATGATGCCTGCCAAAAGCGCCGGTAACAAGTATTTGGAAAGCTCGATAAATACGTTTTCTGCCGAAGATCCGGTGAGGAACATATCGGGAAACATTGCGCGCCCGATAAGACCGATAGATACTGCAGCGGCAAGAGCAATTACGCACCAAGTTGTAGCAATACGGCGGGAGATCTTAATCTCGCGTGAAGAACGAATAGCCATGAAGCGCAAAAGTACTTGCGGCATACCAAAGTAGCCAAGACCCCAAGCCATGGTAGACAAGATTGCGATAATGCCTAGTGCACTGGGATCACCCCAAAGTGGTGTTCCGGTCGCGTCTAGTTGCTGCACTGCTAAAACAGTGTCGTTGGCTTGTATCACATCGGCAGTTAGCGGCGTTGCCGTATGCGTGAGTGACCCAAACCCGGGCACACTTTGTATGAATGCAATTACGTTATCTATACCACCAACATGAATAATGCTTCCGGCCAGCACAACGATCAGCGCCACAATCATTACCATACCTTGGATAAAGTCACTGGCGCTCTCAGCAAGAAAGCCGCCGATGAGAGTGTAAGCAAATACCAAAATCGCGCCAACGATCATCATCGCCAGATAAGGCCAGCCAAACAGCGAGTTTAGCAGTTTACCGGCAGCCACAAAGCAGCTACCAACGTATATAGCAAAGAATACCAAGATGAACAGGGCGGCGACACTCATCAGTATGCGCTTGGTATCGTGAAAACGGTTAGAGAAGAAGTCCGGCAAAGTGATAGCATTACCGGCAACTTGCGAGTACTTACGAAGCCTCTTTGCCACGATCAACCAGTTTAGATAGGTGCCGCAAGCCAGACCAATGGCTGTCCACACCGCTTCACCGGCTCCGGTAAAATAGGCAACGCCGGGAAGACCCATGAGCAACCAACCGCTCATGTCTGAAGCCTCGGCACTCATAGCTGCAACCCAAGGACCTAACTTGCGTCCGCCAAGATAGAATTCCTCCGTAGAAGACTGCGACCGTTTCGCGTAAAAGAAACCAATACCCAAGATCACCGCGATATAAATGATCATCGCTACTAAAATCAAGATATCACTGGTCTGCATGATAGCCTCCGCCTTTCAAAAGGTTCGTTTTGCATGTGCTTCGTAAGTTCTCAGGAAATGCCGATTTATTACCTCCCCAGAGTTTTGATTCATCGATCCCCAAAACTTAACAGTCGCTGCATTATACGACAAATTAAGATAGTATTTACACCCGAAGCCATCAAAGAACACAGATTGCGAGATTACGCAGGGATAAGCCTGTTGTTATATTAGAATATGAACTGCAAACCACGAATCATAATAACCCGATAGGAGTTAAGCATGGCTAATACTGAAACATATATAAGTATGGACAAAGAGCTTCTCGAAGAAGAACTTAACTCCTTACTTGCGCGCTATGAAGACTACAAGGCCCAAGGACTGAAGCTGAATATGGCTAGAGGTAAGCCGGCACCGGAGCAACTTGATCTCTCCAATGCACTGTTGGACATTCTACCCTCCGATACCACTCCACTTGATAGCTTTGGCGAAGACACGCGCAATTACGGCAACCTGACCGGTATCCCTGAGGCCAAAAAACTCATGGGTGACATCATGGGTGTTCCGGCAAACGAGGTCTTGGTGAGCAATAATTCCTCGCTTAACTTAATGTATGACGCAGTGGCGCGCTCCATGCTTGTTGGCGTTAACGGTTTTACGCCTTGGAGCAAACTTGAATCTGTGAAGTTCCTCTGCCCGGCTCCGGGCTATGATCGTCACTTTGCTATAACCCAAAGCTTTGGTATCAACAACATCGAGATCGAGATGATGTCAAACGGTCCGGACATGAGTGTTGTGGAACACTTGGTAAATACCGATCCAAGTGTTAAAGGCATCTGGTGTGTGCCAAAATATGCCAACCCGCTGGGAATAACATATTCTGATGAAATAGTGCGCCGCTTTGCCGCCCTAAAACCGGCTGCCGGCGATTTTAAGATATATTGGGATAACGCTTACGCTGTTCATGACTTGGAAGAGCCCGGCGATGAGCTGCTCGACCTTCGCGAAGCTTGCATTGAGACCGGCAAACCAAACATGTACTACATGTTCTCCTCAACTTCAAAGATAACTTTTGCCGGTGGAGGAATCTCGGCACTTTCTGCCTCCGGCGAAAACCTTGCCGAGATTGTTAAGACCATGAGCTTTCAGACCGTTGGTGCCGACAAGGTAAATCAACTACGCCAAGTTGCATTTTTGCGTGATCTTGATGGTGTTAGAGAACATATGCGTAAGCATGCGGCATTGCTTGCGCCCAAGTTTCGCGTTGTGCTAGACACTCTGGAGCGCGAACTTGGTAACTTGGGCATTGCCACTTGGACCAAACCACGTGGTGGCTATTTCATCTCTTTCGATGGCCTGAGCGGCACGGCTATGCGCACCGTAGAACTTGCAAAACGCGTTGGCGTAGTCCTAACAGATGCCGGAGCAACGTTTCCTTATGGCAGCGAGCAGATGAACAAGAACATCCGCATTGCCCCTAGCTACCCGTCCATAGAGGAGTTGGTAGTTGCCAGCGAAATATTTTGTGTATGCGCTCGCATAGCCGCAATAGAAAGCATTATGTCGCGGCGCAGTAGGCGCAAGGATATAGTGCAGATGGTTAAGGCATAGGCTGCTATTGGATTCTTCGATTGCTGATGTAACTTATACAGGTAATACACATACTCCTGCTGTGGCAGTTTATTATTCCGGTAAAGCCCTGGTTCAAAATACTGATTACACGATTAGTTATGCAAACAACATAAATGCCGGTGTGGCCACAGCAAGCATAGCCGGTAAAGGAAACTACCAAGGTAAGAAGACAGCATATTTCACTATAAAAAAAGCTTCCATAACAAAAGCAAAGTATGCAAAGGTAAAGACACAAAAATACAAAAACGGCAAGGCAATAAAGCCGAATTCCAAAGTGACATACAAAGGTAAAACCCTAAAGAGAAATATTGACTACACAGTCACTTATAAAAACAACAAGGAAAAGGGCACGGCAACAATTTGACTTATCTGGTATAATTTCCTAAATTAGTCGTAGTTTGAAGAAAGACAGAAAATGTATTTTACAAGACACATAGAGGCAGTATTAGCGCGAATGGAAAAACGTAAGCCTGTATTAGTGCTCACTGGTGCCAGGCAAATCGGGAAGTCCACTATGCTAAAAACTGCTCGCAGCGACATCGCCTATATTGCACTCGATAATCCATTGGTACGACAAAGTGCTTTAGACGCTCCTTCTGTCTTTTTTGAATCTAACAAACCTCCAATCATTGTGGATGAGATACAAAAGGCAGCGCAGTTGTTTGAGTACATAAAAGAGCATGTAGATGAAGAAAAACAAAAAGGACAATTCTATTTAACCGGCTCACAAAGTCTTAACCTAATGCATGGAATCAGCGAAAGCCTTGCCGGCAGGGCAGGTATTATCAAAATGTTGGGACTTTCACTGCGCGAACTTGATCTAATTGATTTTCGCCAGCCCTTTTTACCCACAATCGATATGATTAGTGCTCGAAAAAAGCTTGGCAATAAGAGCGACTATCAAACAACTGTTGATCGTATTCATAAAGGCTTTTTTCCTGAGCTTCACGAAACAACAAGTGATTTGTATGACTGGGCTGATTACTACAGCTCTTATCTGCAAACGTATATAGAAAAAGATGTAAGAGATGTTCTTAAGATACATGACGAATCGGCGTTTTTAAAGTTTGTTCGCGCTTGTGCCTCGCTAACCGGACAGATGCTAAACCTGACCACACTTGCAGAGTCATGCGGAAAAGACGTTACAACTGTTAGAAAGTGGCTATCTGTCTTAGAGTCTAGTGGCCTTGTATACCTTTTACAACCTTATTACAACAACTATCTAAAACGTCTGATAAAAACCGAGAAGCTATACTTTATTGACACCGGATTTGCGTGCTGGTTACTAGGCTGGAATACTCCTCAGCAGCTTGTTAGTGGCGCGATGTGGGGGCATATTTTCGAGACTTTTGTTGTGGGAGAAGTGTTAAAGTCTTACTACAATGACGGCATAATAGACGCTCCGCTTTTCTACTATAGAGACAAGGAAAAACGCGAGATCGATCTGATAATCAAAGAAGGCGATGTGCTTTATCCGATTGAGATAAAAACCACTAGTGACCCCAACAAAAACACAACTTCGTCTTTCAAGCTTATAAACACAATCCCCAATATAAAGCGAGGTTCAGGCGCAGTTATTTGCATGGCAAAAGATGCGCTGCCCTTAACCGAGACAGATCTCATAATACCTGCTGCAATGATTTAAGGAAGCACCGTCGTGTGGCGCGAGTAAAGCTCGCTTCTAATATAGCTAACTTTAAGTGCAATCCCCCCGATTGCTGACAAAGACTCATGTCATGGAGAACGCAAGTCGAGGGATCAGAACGAATGCTTTCCGGGCGACATCCGTTGTCGTCTTTACAGTTTGCCATTAGATTCCTCGGCTGCGCTCGGAAAGACAGGTACGTACACAACCAGCACAAAATAATCCTGTTGTCATTCTGAGTGTAGAGCGAAGCTCGAAACCGAAGAATCTAATAGCAGACTCTTGAACCGGAGCGTTTGTCGCCCAAAAATCTATAGGTAAACCTGACTTACGCGCCGCGGTATGTATGCCTGTGTAAACAATTGGGGGATTACATGCAGGATTAAACTATCTTAGTAGCGAGCTTTGCTCGTGCCACACTTTCTGCCTTTACCGAAAAAGAATTCGATAAGGTAGCACTCTACTGCATGTTCCGGTTTTTGCACTCAGTCATACGTCTATGGTATACTCATTATGTATGAACGGGAGAGTATATGAATACTGTAATTCTCAAACATGCTTTAAAACATGGATTGGGTGAGAGCGAAGTCAAGTATGCATGGGAAAGTCCCATTAGATGCAGAATGAGAGAAAGTAAAGACGAGCCACCTAGATGGATTGCAATAGGAACTTTGCAAGATGGACGTATGGCAGAGTTGGTAGCGTTTGAAGATAACCAAGGCAATTGGAATGTTTATCACGCAAAGGTTCCACCTACCACTAAATTTCTAAAAGAACTTGGCTTTAGAGGAGGTAAACATGGATCCCATTAAAACAATAGACGGAAAAGTAGTCACTGAAGAAATGCTTGATAGGTGGTCTGAAGCGCTTGATCGCGATGAGTGGCCAGATGGTGAGCATAACGTAGGAGATATAGTAGTTGGGTGTCCTCCATCAAGCGTGGAAGGCTCCACGGTTTTATCCGTGAAGATTCCGATATCTATAAAGCGAGCTCTGGAAAGCAGGGCTAAAACAAGAGGGCAATCTATTAGCGAATATGTGCGCACAGTAATTGTTGAAGAACTCGTTCATGATTAAGAGGTTTGCACAGAAAAGTGTGGCGCTTGTAAACCTTACCCCAATCCCAAAATCTGCATAACCAATAAGACTGCTGATAACGCTACGATCACTGCTATTGTGAATATGCTCAACACGTTTGCCAGTTTGCCGTTTTTGTATTCGCCCATTACTCTGCGGTTGTTGATTATCCTTACCAAAAATACCAGCAAGACCGGCAGCAGAATGCCGTTTATGAACTGGGAGGTTAGCATTACACCCATTAAGTCTATATTGGGAATCATCACCACTATGCATGAAATTGCAATGATTGCGGTGAACAGTGACCTGAATACCGGAGCTTCTGCCCATGTGTGTCCTACTCCACGTTCCCAACCAAAGGCTTCGCAGATTGCGTAAGCCGTTGTTAGCGGCAGTATGCAAGCCGCCAGGAAGGACGCGCCTACAAATCCGGCTCCAAATAGTTGTTTAGCGTAAACTCCTACCAGAGGTTCTAGGGCTTTTGCGGCGCTTTCAGCATCGGTTACTACTATGCCTTGCGAGAAAAGCACTGTACCCGTTGTGATGATAATGAACCAGACTACTAAAGCAGCGATTACTGCTCCGGAAAATACGTCTATGCGTTGGTTTACCAGATCTTTGATCTTGATGCCTTTTTCCACCACATTGTTCTGACCAAAGAAGATCATCCATGGGGCGATAGTTGTACCAATGAGCGCTATGATCAGGGCAAAGAATTCTTTTTCAAATATCATGCGCGGTACAAATGTGTTTTGGGCTACCTCTCCCCAATCCGGCTCGGCAATAAAGGCGCAGACCACGTAAGTTAAAAACACCAGGCTGATAGTCATAAATATCTTTTCGGTGCGTCTGTGCGAACCGCCCATAACCAGTGCCCAGACTGCCACACCGGCTACCGGCACGCTGATGTATTTGCTTACACCAAATAGCTCCATGCCGGCGGCGATGCCGGCAAACTCAGAAAGTGTCGTCCCTAAGTTTGCTACCAGTAACGCACCCATAGCTAACGCTGTCAGCTTGATGCCAAAGTTTTCACGGATAAGTGCGGAGAAGCCTTTGCCTGTTTGTGCGCCCATGCGTGCGGCAGATTCTTGCACCACCATCAAGAACAACAAGGCAATGGGGATCGTCCAAAGCACTGAGTAGCCGTATGATGATCCGGCTACAGAAAATGTTGAGATTCCGCCCGCGTCGTTTCCGGCCAACTCGGCGATGATGCCCGGACCCATTACTGCCAGCAGCAGTACGATCTTTGACTTCTTCTTTGCCGGCACTGGTGCTTGTTGCGTGGATGACAGCTGCGTGGCTTCTTGCTGCAATGTCTCTTGCATGTCTTTGTTGCTCATATCTAAAACTCCAAGCTACGAAAACAGCCAAGCGAACATATGTGAGTTCATACGCAACAATATTTGCAGACCAATCTGTACGATCATTGCAAACGCCATCATCAACAACGTTAGCGATATGCTGGATATCGGCTTATCTTTATTTAGCCGCCTGCGCGCGCTAACGGTTACCAAGGTGCCTGCAATTACGGTTAAGAACGCTGCCACAATCGCCGGAATAAAACCCAAAATCAGGTAGGCTTGAACACCATGTGAGTCAAACCCTTCAGGTGTGTAAAGCTCTATACTGCTACCTAAAGCAGCAAACAGTACAGTTCCGAGTATTCCGGCGGCAATTGATACAAAGAGTGACGCGACAAAGTTGCGAGCAAATAGCCTTCGCGCCTTAACGGCGCTGTCAGCTGAACCATACTCAAGCAGATCGTTCATAGCATACGCCACCATCTCGTTGGCGACCAGCAATACAAACGGCGCAAATATCAGTGAGGGAAGAACTTGCGGCAAGTTGCCGGACATGGTAGCCAAAATAGCAAGCAAAGCCCAGATGATAAACCACATATGTTTGCGTAAGAACCACAGCAAGATATTTCCCAAAGTATAAGATTCGCTGTCGCGGCTTAAGCCTCCGGCACCGGCGATCTGCAAGTCCTCGCTGTGTTCTTCTTCTAAAACGTCTAATGCGTCGTCTACTGTAACGATTCCTAGTATTGTATTGCCGTCTTCTACTACCGGCACCGCTAAAAGGTTGTACTTGGATATCGTGTCGGCTACGACCTCTTGGTCTTCGTGTGGCTCCACGGTAATTAGATCGCGTATTGCCAGTTCACAAACCTTTTTTTCGTTGTCGGCAAGCACCAAAGAGCGCAGAGATACTGCACCGGTCAAACGCTTCGCGTTGTCTAGGGTATATACGTAGTAGACGTTTTCGTGGTCTTCGTCCAGATGACGCAGTTTTTCGATAGTCTCGCCTACCGTAGTGTCCTCGTCTACGGCTACAAACTCCGGCGTCATGATACCGCCGGCGGTCTTTTCTTTGTAACCAAGCAAAGAGCGAATGCGTTTTTCGTCTTGCACACCCATCAGCCAAAGCAGCTTCTCGGCTTTTTCGTAGGGCAGACCACCGATGATGTCTGCCGCGTCGTCCGGATCCATCTGTGCCAAGAGGTCTGCGGCTTCGTTTTCTGTTAGCTCTTCAAACATGTCAGTTTGATATTCGTCTTCTAGCTCTGAGAAAGTATCAGCGGCTTGTTGTTTGTCCAAATGCTCAAAGACAAGGCTGCGCTGCTGTGGGTCTAATTGTTCGAGGATGTCGGCCACGTCTGCCGGGTGAAGCTCGGAGAGGCGCTTGTGGGTTACAGCTAGCTTGACGCTGGAGAGATCGCGATCCACCAGCTCCATGTAACTCCAGGCGATGATGTTTTCATTAACGCTCTTGCGAAACAGTTTAGCCACAGCCATGGTGGCACGTTCCAGCATGGGGTTGAGTGTGCGAAGTATTCCGCGAACACCAACCTCGGCGCCGAGTAGCCTTAGCTGTTGTCCTGTACGAGAGAACTTGAGATCGTTTACACGCACTACTTTAAGACCTTGCGTGTCAACTATCTGCTTGTTTAAAAGATCGCGGGCAAGCAGCAATTCATCAGGTTGCAAGTAGCTGAACCTGATGTCGTAACTAGGTTTGTTAAGCTGTATCTTGCCATCTTCGTAACTTGCCACATATTTGCGCCAAGAGACCATGAACGGCGTTTTGGAGGGTCCGAGAAATGCCACGGACGTAATTCTTGGAAAGACCTCGCCGGTTTGAATGGCAAGATCGCTTATCCGACCGATCTCTTCTCCGTTGGAGTCAAGCACCGGACGCCCCAGCATTTGGGAAAGATAGAGCATAGATATTCTCCTTCACATTTGCTTTTGGTGGCCCTATCAGCCACCGTGAAGGAGACCGATTGGGCTAAGGTTTGGGAATATGATCGCTACTATGAGGGTGATCTTCCACAATAGCCCTTTCTCTTAGACAACATTACTGCAGTGCAGGAAGCCATTTTGCTTCTGCTACTGCGCCCCTTGCGCTTGGTAGATGATGCCAACTTGACGCAAACTCTCACAAAAGGCAGCTTCATCTAACCTCTGAGCATTGTAAGTTATTGCTGCATAAATGGCAAATATGCATTTTACCGAAAACACGAGTGAAGCGGATGTCAATACTTATATTTTGCCAGCGAGCAGGTCTATAATATTTTGCTTATGGGGGAACTTTACGGTGAAAGGATCACTATGATCAAATATTGCCATAGTATTCTAAGCGCGGCCATTCCTCGTTTTCGCTTGCTTCTCTGTCTTCTTCTTACATTTGCCCTGTCTCTATCTTTAACCGGATGCCTATTTAAAAATGGTGGCGAACCAGACCGTCTCAGTTCGTGGGGACACATAAATCAGATTGTTAGTCGCGCTGCTGACTGGCAGCGTATTGTTGAAAACAGCAGTTTTCAACTGGGCGAGAAAAAACTTGAAGAATCCTGGATTGGCGGGGATGGAAAGAGAATAAATGACTACTCCATAAGCTATGGCAGTTACCCACATATCGACGGCTCCACTGTCTCTATCCCAATGGCAGTCGAATTTGCTCGACAGCATCTAAATCTTACAGACGAGGATGCCCGTAGCTTTGTAAGTTTTAACACAACACCACATGCTTATGAGTATTTGATCACCAAAGAAACGGATAGCGGTTATGGATGGATCGAGTCACAAGATGCTCATCTTGAAGATGATCACGCTGCAGATTTGATCATCGTCACCGAGCCATCAAGACAAGATCTTGATCTCGCCAAGCAAAACAACGTGGAGCTGGTTGTTAAGCCGGTTGCTTGCGATGCCTTTGTTTTCATCACTCATATCAATAATCCTGTAGATAGCCTAACCTTGGAGCAAGTAAGAGACATCTATTCCGGCAAGATTACCAACTGGTTAGAAGTTGGCGGCAACAATGAGCCTATTGTTGCCTATCAGAGAGAAGAAGAGTCCGGCAGTCAGACCACAATGCTTAGTTTGGTTATGAAAGAAACCGCCATGCTACCCCCCGAAACAGTCACGGTAATTCATGGAATGGGATCTTTGATAGATGCGGTGGCAGAATACCAAAACCACAAGTCCAGCATTGGGTATACCTTTCGTTACTACATAGACAATCTGTATAAGAACCCGGACATAAAGATACTAAAGATAGATGGTGTATCTTCAGATGCCGAGAACTTACGATCTGAAACTTATCCACTTACGACACCGTACTTTGGTGTAATCCGAGCAAGCGATGTGGATAAGACCGGTGGCCTTTTCTTGGACTGGATGCTTACAGACGAGGGTCAACGTTGCATCCAACAAGCAGGGTACGTGCCGGTTAGAGAGGTTTAGGGAAGCACCCGGACTGTCTTAAAACTGTGCATCTAACCCAGATTGTCATTCCCTTGCATCTCTCTATCATTCCCCTATTCTCTCCCTGTCATTCCCGCATAACAAACGGTTCATTTTTGTATGAAACTAGATTCCCGCCTTCGCGGGAATGACAGAGGGTTGTGCGGGAATGACAGAGAGTTGTGCGCGAACGACAGAGGCGAATGTGGGAATGACAGAGAGATGCGCGAGAATAGCAATCTGGGTTATGCTCATGCTTTTATACAGCCTCTTCGTGTTGACAGTGTCCGTCTACCACACAATGGGCATGGTGCTGACAGTTGACACACACTGATTTGACTTCCTCTTGATACTCGATCGTTGTTTCAGGGTCTTCTCTGCCGATGCCGCAATAATGACAATAGGTATAGAGTCCAAAATGCTTGTCATCTCGACTACCTTCCACTCTAAAGTGTGGAGCAAAGCGAGTATTTGCAACCATTGCGTAGGTGTTTCCGCACACTCGCAAAGGCTGGTCTATAAAAAACCTATGTGTATCATCCAGGTCAAAAAATTGGTTGTTACCAGGCAATGTACCTAAATACTCGGCAGATTGACCGTAGTTTTCGCAAAGATCCTCTAGATTGTCGATCTTAAATGTGCGAACAGTGCGATATATGAAGTCTCTGCCCTCGTAGACAGTCTTCTCCTGTTCTCGCTGAATCACGATGCGACGCTTTTGAGCGTAACGAAAGCTCTCCCAACCACTATCGCGCATCCAGCGTCTGAAGTCTTCCAAATAAATAGACCGCTTAAGCAGTTCGTCCGGGTCATTGATCGTTTTTGTAAGAGCGTCCGTTATGCGAGAGTTGCCAAAAAGAGCGCTTAGGTAGAGTTCGGCTCCTTGTTTTAGCACCCGGCGGAATTCTCTTATTGCAGCGGGTTTATCCTTCACAAAATTGAAACTGTAATTTGTAGTCAAAACATCGATGGATTCATCTTCGATACTGAGCGCGTTAAGATCATCGGCGCTACCTACAACAAACTCAAGGTTTGACAGATCTACTTCCCGCTCATTTCCCAAACGCTCTTGCAGCTCTTTTGCCACGCTAATGAGTTCTTGCGAATCATCAACAGCAATTACACGACCCTTGCTACCCACAAGAGACTGCGCGACGAAGGCATCTCTGCCGCTGCCACATCCAATTAGCAGCAAAGTGCAGCCCCCAACAAAAGCAGGCAAGGGTGTATCGTAGCCGCTAAAGTCGTTTTTTATAACGGGCTCTAACTCTTCAAGCAAAAAACGAACGTGTCTGGGTTTTGGATGTTCAGTTCCGTTGAGAAACTGCATTTCAAAAGTCTCACGCATAAAACTCCGATCTGATCTATCCCCTGCCTTACGAATACATTACCGAAGAACCTTCCAAGACATCCCAATCGCACTCAGCGTAGATCTCTTTGCAGCGATCAACTGTCCAGCCGCGCACTGTCTCGGCCTCTGTGTCACGTGGATTTGAACCTACCTCTGCCCAGATAAGATTGGCACCTGAATGAATTGCCAGTTGATTTGGCTCATGTGTGCAGTTTCCGGGCACACCTGTACCAGTTGCAAGAGCTACGGCTGCAACAATGGTCGCCATGCGGGCATAGCTGACTTGGCCCCACTGTGCAAGCGGCGACGTGGGAATACGCGTTCTGCGCATAGATCCGGAAAATACCGCTTCCATCTCTCTTGTAAGCACAGTCTTCTCCACTAATTCTTCTATGGAATATTCCGGACCTACCGGCTCTACACAAGTGCCAACAAGTAGACCTGCTGATTTTGCTGCCTCAATAGTTTTTAGCCTATTAGCTATCGGGATCCTGGTATGCTCGCCCTCACCCATACGAATAGCATGATAGATGCCCTTAAAACCGGCTTTTACCAAGGCCTTTGCACCTTCATCGTCAAAGTCGCCGGCATTAGCGATCATGGGGATGTCTGTTTTCATGGCAGCCCTAACGGCACTGCTAATCTCAAGATATTTTTCAAACGGAAAATTAGCCGTCTCCATAATGTAGATCGCGCTTGCTCCGGCTGCTTCCATAGAAAGCACGCCTTCGATCACCTCTTCAGTCGAGAGCTCTGTAGACTCCGTAAAGACCTTGTTCTCAATCGCAAATGAGCAGAATTCGCAGTTCTTTGGACACAGACCAACATTGATTCCTATTTGCCCATGAATCTCGGCCTTACCTTTAAGCAGCTCTGCCGAAAAACGACGACCCGCTTGCTGTACCGCAAAAGCCTCTTCACTTAAATCTTGTACTTTAAAAAGGCTTGCGATCTCACTGTCAGATAGCTTGGCACCATCTAATGCTTTGTTGATAATCTTGTTGATCGTAGTCATGAAGCATCTCCTTAAATAGTTGTAAATACTAACTGTTTACTATGGATTCCTGCTTTTGCAGGAATGACAATCTTAGCTATGCCTGTACTTTTGTTACAGATCCACTCGTTCCTCTGACACACACTCAACTTTCGGGTATATAAAATAAGAGCCTTCTTCAGGGCGGATAGAAACGTGTGTGCCAATCGCTATCGGCTCTCTGCTTGTAAGAGTGAGTTTTTGCTGACCAAGAGACAAAACCGTCTGGTACGACTCACCACCAAAAGAACAACTCAAAACAACGATGCCTGAGCTGCTATCTTCCTCAAGCTTTAAGCCCTCAAAACGAAAGACTCCCACTGCATCACCATCGGAACAATTGGTGGCAAACTCCAAAGCGTTGTACCTGAACACTCCGTTTTCAACTGCACCAACTATGTCAAAAGCGTTTCCAAAACATAAAGCAACATCGCTGGTCGATGGCGCTTTGTATAACTCGTGAGGTGTTGCGTATTGCACCACCTTACCATCGTTCATGTAGATAATATGATCGGACATAGTCAGAGCTTCGGTTGCATTATGAGTGATCATCGCTGTTGTCATCTTTAGCTTGTCATGCAGGCTCCTAACAATAGCACGCATGTCGTCGCGTAAGTTTTCATCCAAACCACTAAATGGCTCGTCTAAAAGCAGTACTGCCGGAGAAGCTGCAACAGCTCGCGCCAAAGCTACACGCTGCTGCTGACCGCCGGATAATTGGTCAACTTTTCGCGAACCAAAGTCTTTTAGCTGCACTAGATCCAAATAATAGTCAGCTTTCTCGTGTCGCTCTGACTTTTTAACGCCTTGCATCCTCATAGGAAAAGCAACGTTTTCACCAACAGTCATATGCGGGAATAAGCGCATATCCTGAAACGCAATGGAAACCTTGCGCTTATAAGCGGGTAGATCATCCACCTGCTTAGCGTTAATAAATACTTCGCCGGCTGTCTGCTCAAGAATACCGGCGATTATCTTGATCGTGGTAGTCTTTCCAGCACCACTTGCACCAAGGAGCGAAACGAATTCTCCCGTCTCAATCTTAAAAGAAACATCATTCAAAATGACTTTGTCTTTTATCGTGTAGGTCACATTTTTAAGCTCAACACTCATTGCTTACCACCATCATCAGCTATATAGTTCCACTTCTTCTTTTATGCCCAAACGCTTCATAATAAAGTTAAATAAGAAAAATACCGCTAGCGATATCGCCACAAAAACTGTAGAGTAGGCTGCACCGATCGCTCGATCTGCACCTGACAGAAACGGGAACATGACTACTGCAATCGTTTTAACTACGCCGGTGCCCACAAGATACACCAAAAAATACTGCATAAAGGCCAGAATGTAGGAAAGTGATGCCGCAGAAAGAATTCCCGGCAATAAAGCGGGAATGATTGCGTGTCTTAATACCTGCCATCTGTTGGCTCCAAGTACTGCTGCTTGTTCCTCCATTTTTTTCCCTGCGGCTGCTGTTACATCAAGCATAATGGCAATCGTGTAGGGAACCACAACAATTGAAACTGCGATCACAACACCTATTACAGTGGCCGATAACCCCAACCAAGCAAATATCGATTGGATCCCCATTGCAAAAGCAGCTGATGGGATGATAAAAGGCAGGATCACGCCAAATCGCCAAACTTGGCTTCCGCGTATGTTGTGATGAACTAGTGCTCGGGCAGTCATGGATGCGATTATCACACAGAGCAACGATACAGCCATTGCGATAGTAATGCTTAAAATAATAATCTGCCCAAAATCACCGGCAACATTAAATGCGGAGGTCATAGGTCTGGTAGAAAAGTTGCTGGGAAAAAGATTTGGCCAAGGCCAAGAAGACGTAAATGCCCATACGACCATAGTAATTAAAGGTATGAAAACGCAAGCCATCCAGATAACTAAGAAAACTATGGCTGCTCGCCGATAGCCCTTTTGCTTAGCCATGTCTGTGCTCCTTTCGCTCGCGGTTCATCAAGACAAAATATATGGCGGCTATGACCAATGTGATTAACACAATTATTGTGATGATCGTCATGGAGTAGCAGCGATTGGCTATATCGTTAT
>DBCW01000031.1 GCA_002293265.1 Eggerthellales bacterium UBA948 | reverse complement strand
GTACAGGTCTTGAGGGGACCCTCAACTGGCTCCCTTCAAGTCACATCCTAACAACATCCATCTTAACATAACAGACTGACACCAAAAGTACATAGCCATCCCCCCATCCCTCCCCCAATTGCAGCCATACAATAACTTATCTGAATATTCTACACATCGCCATCCGGACACTACGTGACTGACCTACATAAGGGTTGCACATACTTTTCAAAATCCAGAAGCCACCTCCAAATCCTATGCGCCAGAATGGTGAAATAAAGCAAATTCCATGCTAAGGAACCACAAATATTCGGTTCCAGCGCAAAAAATTTAGTTTGGAGCCCGTTATGACCGACACGGTTGCGCTGCGCCCCGAGTACGACTACACGATAACCCCCAACGCGTGGAAGTCGGGCTTCGGCGTGGCTGCAATAAATCCCGTTATGGTGGACGCCGCGATGTATAGCCCCTCGAAGCCTTTTTATCTGAAACTCGGAGGCGGGTTCCCGGCCAACTCGTTGCTCGACTTCTACGCCGCGAGCAGTGGAAGGCGCGGATCGTGGGGCGGCATGGGGCTGAACCACAGAGGACGTTACGGCAAGTTGCGCAACGATATTGGCAATAAGCAAGATGCCTTGCAGAACGAAAACAGCCTCGATCTGTTCGGGAGCGTGAACGTGGGCTCGTCGAGGGCGTCGCTCAAGGGGCGTGTCGGGGTGGATTACGACGTGTGGAGCTACTACGGGTGGCATTTGCCGGAACCAGGCTCGGAGAACGCCCGAGAAAACGGCGACTATCCCTACAAACCGACGAAAGTCATTAATAATCACTATATCACACCTCGGGGCGGGGTTGTGTTCGGTAACGATTTTACAGATCTTTCGTTTCTTAATTTTCGTGTAGGCGGCGATATATACCATATATCTGACAAGAATGACCTTTCGGAAACGGGTTTCTCCGCACTCTTGGAAGTTGGCGGCAGCATCTCGGCCCATAATCTGGGGTTGAAGGTCGGGTTCGACAGCCGGTCTACCGATGTAGAACCGAAAGGTGTGGAGTGGGCGGGGCTCATCGACGGGACAGCGAGCCACAGGGCGTTAACCGTTTCGCCGCGATACGCCCTTCGTGCCGGAGGGTTCCGGCTTGGGCTGGGGTTCGATTTTGTCCACGACAAGGGGTATGACAAGAAGTCCCGGTCCCATTTTATCCCGCAGACAGAAGTGAGCTACACCACGGCCAAAGAATTCACGCTTTTCTTCAATGTGGACGGCGGGATGATCGACAACGGGTTTCGCAGTGTGGTGGAGCGCCATCCGTATATATATGACGGGTACAATAGATTTTTGGAAGACACAAAACGGTGGGATCTGCGCGCCGGAGTATCGGGCGATATCGCCAACGTGTTCTCTTATAGGGCATTCGTCGGGTATGGCAATCAGGACGATCCTGTGTTCTTCTCAAATCTGTATGAATCTGACAGCTACTGGGCGATCACTCCGATAGTTGCCGGGAGTGTGAAATATTTTACGCTTGGGGCGGAACTCGATGCCCGGATATCGGGCAGTTTTTCCGCAGGGCTTAAGATGCAATATTACAACTATTCGATCGATCATCCCGGCGATCATCCCGGTTCCACACCGGAGTATAAACACCCTCCCGGCTGGCCATCGCTCGAGGGGATTTTTTATGTGCGCTATGCCTTGCGCGACAAATTTTCGATCCGCGCACAGGCCGAACTTATCGGTAAACGCCATTATTTTTCCGACGGAGCCCTCGAATCGATCGATATGGATGTTCAGAAAGCCGTGGTGGACCTGAGCGTCGAGGCGGAATATAGAGTCGGCAATGGAGCCGGACAGGGAACTGCCGGACAGGGAACTGCCGGCCAGGGAACTGTAGGACACGGAATGGCCGGACTGAGAAGTGTAGGACTGGGAAGGAGCGGGCAGGGTTTTCACATATTTCTTGCCGGGCAGAACCTTGCCGACATGAAACTGTATCCATATCAGCACTATCGCGGCTGGGGTATAACCTTAACTACAGGAGTTAAATTGGCGTTTTAGCGCGATCGGTATGCCCCACAGGCCGCCCTGGTTCTTGCCGAATATCACAATACTCGTCGAATACACCAATCCTCATCACCGATCCCGATTCTTGTCGACTATCCGGTTCTCGTTGATGATCACAATTCTTGTCAACTATCCGGTTCTCGCCGACGATCTGTCCTCATCGCCGCCCCCGGGTCCTCATTGCCTATCCATTTATCGTAAACAATCCATTCCCTGTCATCCTGAGCGTAGCCGAAGGATCTAAACGTAGGCTTTCTGGGCGACAACGGATGTCGTCCAGAAAGCGCACGGTTAGATCCTTCGACTGCGCTCAGGATGACAATAAGATAGTCAACCTTCGGTTGCGATTTCCGTCGCTCTAATTAATAGCGAATTATCAGGATGATAGTAAGACAATCAGCCTTCGGTTGCGACTGTCTTGCTGCTTTTTATTGTGGGGGTTTATTGGCGCTGATTGCCAAACAGATACGATCGGCAAAGCGTGAGAGTGTCTCGGAATCATTTCCTTTTAGGTGAACATGAACCGCGCGTCTGCCGCGTGTGGCTAGTGCGGAGAAATCGGCTTGGGCTTGAGTTGCCGCTAGTGTGCCCAGAGTAAATCCTTGTCCCGGAATCACGATGTCGTTTTCTTCGTCAGAAGAAATAACCAAGAATACTCCGGTATTTGGACCACCTTTGTGCAATTGTCCGGTTGAATGCAAGTAGCGCGGACCGATCTCTAGGCAAGACACAACACCCAAGCGACTTGCCACTCGATTACGCATGCGCTCTAATGCTTCGCGACGGCCATATCCTCTAAACGGCAAGAACGCATTGAGCGAAAAATAGTCGCCTTTCTCCATGCAACCAAACAGCGAGCGCAAAGCTTGGTCGATATCTATTTCTTCGCTTGTTTCAGTGTTTTCACACTCAAACACTGCATTGCTTATCCGCATAGTTTTTACTGCGCCTGAATCAAAAGATAGCTCCATGTAGTCTGTGCCAAGAGAACCGTCCCCCTGGTCATCTCCTTGGACGTCAATTGATTTGCTGCCATCATCCTTGTTGATCAATACGTCACGAACCAATTGCTTGGTTATCTCAACATCCGGTTGCCCAAATGGATACACATCAAGCAATATGCCCAACATAACTATGGCGTACTCCCATATGATGAAACGAGAAAACACCTCATAAGGCTCGTCGATACTATACTCAAGAGTAGGGATGCTGCTATCAACGTGTGCTGTGGACTCTTTAAACCCATCACGGTTGCCTACAAAATAAACGATGGCGCTTCTGTCATCACGCGGGTCGCTTAAGATGCTTGCATCCACCTCAACGTTTGGAAGTATCCCTTTGCCATCTTTACCCAAAGACTCTGCGACCAGTTGCTCTACCCAAAGTCCAAATACTTGCCCTGAAGTAGGCATGATAAGCGAGAACTTATCGCGGCCATTAAGGTAGTTTTCATACAGGAAGCAGGCAAGGATTAAAGCGGGATTATTGATGCTGTCGCTTGCGCAGAGTTGCTCGACTCTTTTTGTGGAATCAACAATCTCGGCAAGATTAAAGCCAACCAAAGCTGCCGGAAATAAACCAAAAGCCGTCAACGCAGAAAAACGTCCGCCAACGTCTTTTGGTGTCGAAAGAACCAAACGATAGCCTTTTTCCTCAGCCATTTTTTCCAGCTCGCTACCCGGATCTGTTAGGGCAACAAAACGTTTGGCGGCTTTTGCAGTGCCCAGATGCGCCGATACGTATCGCCAAACAACACGCTCGAGCATTAGCGGCTCAATAGTTGAGCCGGATTTGGAAGCGACCAAATAAATTGTTTTTGCCGGATCAGAACTGCCCAAAATGTGGTTTACGTAGATTGGCGAGAGCGAATCCATCGTTCGAAACGCAACATTGTGTTCGTCGTGATCCTCGTGCAGCGTAGTGATTGTCATTGCCGCTTGCGATGATCCACCCTGGCCGATCAATACTACAGCCTCAAGACCTTCTGCACGTATCTCATCGGCGTGCTTTTTAAGCTCTTCAATAGATAGCGGCGGATTGCTACATAGATCTGTCCACCCAAGTTGCGTCTTTGCGTGTTTGGCATCTTGTGGTCGCACATTAAATAGCGACTCATCTTTTGCCCCAAGACGTGACGGCACCTTGAGCTCTAATAAGTGCTCAAGGTGCTCGTTGCTTGATATGTTATTTGCCGACATATTGGCACCAACCCAAATAGCTTAAAGCTTACTGCGAAGCTTTATTTCTCTTCGCTGTCCTCTTTGACGGGTGCATCTTCAGTCGGGGTTTCATCAGTAGCCGCAACTTCTTCTGCCGCAGCTTCCTCAACAACAGCTTCTTCTGCCGCAACTTCTTCAACAACAGCCTCGGCAGTTTCTGTATTTTCAGCAGGGGCAGCTTCCTCGGTCGCAGCTTCCTCAGCAACAGCCTCGGCAGTTTCAGCCTCGGCAGTTTCAACAGCGGTCTCGCCTTCGGTGCTTGCCTCGGTGACCTCAACCTCGATCACTTCTTCAACCTCTACACCATCGGTCTCGACAACCTCAGTGCCCTCAGCCACAGCTCCTTCTGCAGCCGCAGCGGCTACAGCAGCTTTAGCAGTCTTGCCGCCCTTAGCAGCGGCAGGCTTCTTGGAGTCAGCCTTATCGGATGCAGCCTTTTTGGCTACCGGCTCTTGCACAAGCTCCATAATAACAATGGTAGCCGAGTCGCCACGACGCATACCCAAACGCATAATGCGCGAGTATCCACCGGGACGTCCCTCAAACATACCTTGAGCTACCTTGGAAAAAATCTCAGCAACCAGATCCTTATCACCAATTTTGGCAATAGCCAAACGACGAGAATGAACATCTCCGCGCTTAGCCCATGTTATAACACGGTCTACATCGCCGCGAATCTCTTTTGCGCGCTCCAAAGTGGTCTTAATACGGTCGTTCAAGAAGAGATTGGCGATAAGACTCTTTTTAATGGCCTTGGTATGGCTCGCATCTGTCCCGAGCTTACGGCCCTTCTTGTAATGTCTCATAACTGTTTTTCCTTAAATCATTTGCGTACGGCTTAAGCACCAACAGCGCTTATGGCTTAAGGCCAAGTTCCATCGATTGAAGCTTGTCTTTAACTTCCTCGATAGACTTAGCGCCAAAGTTGCGGATGTTAAGCAGGTCATTTTCGGAGAACTCTAACAGCTGGCGAACAGAGTGAATGCCGGCACGCTTCAGACAATTATATGAACGCACTGACAGATCAAGCTCTTCTACCTGCTTATCGAGATCTGTGTTGTTGCCTGCACCTTCAGGCGCAAAAATGCTTGGAGCATCAATATCCAGCTCATCTTCGGAAAGCATCATAAAGGCATCCAGATGCTGGTTGATGATGTTGGCAGCACGAGCAACAGCTTCTTGCGGTGTGATAGCGCCATTGGTCTCGACTTCCAAGACAAGCTTGTCGTAGTCGGTACGCTGACCAACGCGGGTATCAGTAACATTCATCGTGCAACGGTAAACCGGTGAAAACAGTGAGTCAATGTGAATGATGCCGATGGGATCGCTTGAACGCTTGTTGCGCTCTGCAGAAATATATCCGCGACCCACACCGATACGAACACTCATCTCAAGGCTGCCGCCTTCTGCCAAGTTGGCGATCACTTGGTCGGGATTAACTAGACTAAACCCGGCGGGAATCTCCATGTCTGCACCTGTAACAACACCAGGGCCTACAGCACTTACGGTGGCAGTTACTTCCTCAACTGTCTCTAGCGACGTAAATACCAAGCTTTTTACGTTAAGCACGATATCCGTCACGTCTTCAATGACACCATCGGCTGCGGAAAACTCATGCTGAATGCCTTCAATTGATAGTGCCGTTGCGGCTACTCCATCCAGCGATGATAGCAGCACGCGGCGCATGCTGTTACCCAGCGTTTGACCGTAACCACGCTCTAGTGGTTCGACAATGAACCTTGCTAATGAGTCGCTCACTTGCTCTACGGTAACTTGTGGTCTCATGAACTCTGTCATAAGTTTAAACGCTCCTAACCGATTGTATTACTTCGAGTAAAGCTCGACGATAAGTTGCTCGCGAATATCGAGATCGATCTGATCACGCTCTGGAAGCGCGAGTACCGAGCCTTGCAGCTTCTCGATATCAACTTCAAGCCACTGGGGAACCTCGGTCTTCTCGTTAGAGATTAGAGAGGTCTTTATCACGAGCATATCGCGTGCCTTGGGAGCAACAGCTACCAAGTCTCCGGATCTGACCCTAAAAGAAGGGATGTCCACGCGACGTCCGTTAACATGGATATGACCATGACGAACTTGTTGGCGAGCCTCATCGCGAGACTTTGCAAAGCCTAAGCGATAGACTACGTTATCAAGGCGCGACTCCAGAATACGAAGCAGGTTTTCACCTGTAACGCCACTCTGGCGGTTAGCGAGGTCATAGTAGCCACGGAACTGCTTTTCTAACAGACCGTAGATACGCTTGGTGCGCTGCTTCTCGCGCAACTGCAATCTATACTCGCTCTCCTTAGCGCGCTTCCTTCCGGCTTCTCCCGGAGGATAAGGGCGACGCTCCACCGCGCATTTGTCGGAATAGCAGCGATCTCCCTTTAAGAATAGTTTGTTTCCTTCACGGCGGCAGAGTCTACAATCTGCGCCTGTATATCTTGCCATCTTAAGTTGTCCCTTCGTTACTAAACGCGACGGCGCTTGCGCTGGCGCACGCCGTTGTGTGGGATTGGTGTACAGTCCTGAATGCTTGCGATCTCAAGCCCTGCGGCTTGAAGCGAGCGAATGGCGGTCTCACGGCCGGAGCCGGGACCTTTAACAAAGACAGACACCTTTCGCAGACCGTGCTCTTGGGCGATCTTAGCGGCGGCTTCTGCAGCCATCTGAGCGGCAAATGGTGTGGACTTACGAGAGCCCTTAAACCCAACTGTACCGGCAGATTGCCAAGTGATCACGTTTCCTTGAGGATCGGTAAGCGAAACGATAGTGTTGTTAAATGTTGATTTAATGTGTGCCTGACCCACAGCAATGTTTTTACGCTCTGAGCGCTTGATGCGGGTACGCACCTGTTTTTTGGCAGCCATTATTTCTTCTTGCCTCCTATCTGCTTACGCGGACCTTTGCGTGTACGGGCATTTGTATGCGTACGTTGTCCGCGAACCGGCAGGCCTTTGCGATGACGCAGGCCACGATAGGAGCCGATTTCCATAAGTCGCTTAACATTTTGTGAAACCTCACGACGAAGGTCTCCTTCAATCTTGAGGTTTTTGTCGATGTATTCACGAAGACGAACAGTCTCTTCTTCAGTGAGATCCTTAACACGAGTATCCGGATTTACCTTAGCCTCGGCAAGAATTTGTTTTGCGGTCGTTAGACCAATACCATAGATGTAAGTAAGGCCGATCTCAACACGTTTCTCACGCGGGAGGTCGACACCAGAAATACGGGCCACTGACTTCCTCCTTAGCCCTGACGTTGCTTATGGCGAGGATTCTCACAAATGACGAGAACCCGACCATGACGCCGGATGATTTTGCACTTATCGCACATCTTTTTTACCGAAGGACGTACCTTCATAGCTTTATTCCCTTCAGTTTTTCTGCATTTTATCTATCTTCTCGCCGCAGCCGCAGGCGCGTATTGTCTAAATAAAAGGCCTTGCTAACAGTTCTAGAGCGGTTTGTGACTACTCCTTATGTAAAACAGTTTCGTGTTTTATGGATGACCAAGGGCGATCGTCCATACACAAATGAGCGGTTTTAAGCCCACTCGTTACTTGTATCGGTAGATTATTCGTCCCCGACTTAAGTCGTACGGTGATAGCTCCACCGTTACTTTGTCGCCTGGTAAAATGCGAATATAGTGCATGCGCATCTTCCCTGAAACGTGCGCCAGCACCACATGTCCGTTCTCTAATTCGACTTTAAACATCGCGTTCGGCAATGGCTCGATCACGGTGCCTTCTAGTTCGATTGCATCTTCCTTGCCCAAAAACTACTCTTTCTAAATGGGTTCCAAAACGACAGCAGACTATGTTACCGCAAAGTAATGCAGGTAAGCAAGGGTTTTCACACTTAAATTTCCGCTGATTTTTTAAGCAATCTATTTGTATTTGCATAATTTGAATATAAAAGCAATTGATTATGTAGAAAGAGCCGCCTTTTGGGAGACGGCTCTAGCTACTATCGGTATATAGTGTGTTAAATAGTTTTAAGTATTAGGCCAAATTAAGGTTAGGAACTTTTTGTGCATCTACGGTCTCTTGACCACCGATAGCAACGCCATAGTCTCCCCATACCCACACAGAACCATCGGTTGACAAAGCATATGAACTTGTTGATGCAACAACTCCATAAATACTTGAACCAACAACTCCTATCTTAGTTGGGGTGAATTCTGTGACAACATCTACTATTCCGTCATTGGTGCCCCATGAATAGATTGATCCATCGGAAGTAACAACTGAAGCGTTTGTCGCACAGACTGACACTGCAACAGCATTGTTAACTCCCATGATCTCGACTGCTGTGTATTGCTCCTCCGGTTCTTCAATAATTTGACCCATCTCGGAGCCCCAAGCCCAAACAATTCCGTTTTCATCAATAGCAAGGAACTGATTGGTATTAGTGGCAACATACTTTATTCCATCGAGATTGGTTGCAGTTATCTGACGAGGAACCAGTGATGAATTCTGGCCGGCACCAAACATGGCTCTGCTAGATCCCCATGCCCAAACAGTACCATTACCCTTGGTAACAACGCTGTGATTTGCAGCTGCGCTTACTGAGGTAACATCGGTAATATCGGTAACTTGCACTGGTACATTACTGGCCGTATTTGAGTTATTTCCCAATTGGCCCTGATCGTTGCTGCCCCATGACCAAACTGTACCATCTGATTTAACGGCAACACTATGAGAATCTCCGGCAGAAATTGCAACAATTCCGGTTAATCCAGAAACCTGGACAGGAGTACTGGATGCATCATTTGTACCGTTGCCTAATTGACCGGAGCGGTTGCCACCCCATGCCCAAACTGTACCATCAGACTTGAGAGCTAGATTGTGATCAGTTGCACAAGCAACAGAGACTACGTCAATCAGATTTGGAACCTGTGTATGATTATTGTAGGCCGGAGAAGCGTCGATACTCCACTGGAAAACGGCGCCGTCATCTGCGCGTACTCCAAGAGCTGTGTCGCCGTTTGTTGCAATGCTATTTGTGTACTCAAATTCTAGCTTTGGATCTTCCGGCGGTTTTGGATCATCTTTGCACTTGCATTTGCACTTATCTTTGGATTTACCGCACTTGCTGCACTTGTCTTTATTCTTGTCGTCATCCTTGCATTTGCACTTGTCTTTGTCTTTGCCGCACTTGGTGCATTTGTTCTTGTCTTTGTCCTTGTCGTTGTCTTTGCATTTATCTTTGTCTTTGTCTTTATCGTTGTCTTTGCATTTGCACTTGTCTTTGTCTTTGCCACACTTGGTGCATTTGTTCTTGTTCTTATCTTTGTCTTTGTCGTTGTCTTTGCACTTATCTTTGCTCTTGTTCTTATCTTTGTCTTTGTCGTTGCACTTAATGTTTACGCATGAATTCTTCTTGTCATTGTCTTTTTTCTTATCATCATCCTTGCATTTAAACGCCTTTGATGAAGATTTGCTGCACTTATCCAGAAACGTGGATTTTACTTTGCAATTCTTGGTAAATGAATAAGAGTTTTTGCTCTTGCTATCATTTCCTGCAAACGCAAGTGTTGGTAGCATACCAACGACTAGCATTGCAACGATCAGAAAAGATAGAACTCGGACGATGGATAATTTAGGTGATTTCATATTTTCTGCTTTCCTCCCCTAGCAAACTTGTATTGATTGTTTCGCGCAAACGACCATGCGCTTTTCGATAATGTTGTTAACCGAAATTTTGTGATATTGAAAAATGTAATACTCGCCCCCTTCACTATTCAATTTAGCACAATTATATACCGATAAAGCCCTAATATTTTATAAATAGCGCTTGATCGTAACGTAACACCATAGAAACATTATGTCAATTACATATCACTAATAGTTATGAAATAAAGCAAATTTCTCGACAAAAAAATCTTGTTTTCTCAATTGTATGATAATTAAAAGATATATGCGATGAATTAATCTAGACACCGATGCTTAATCGAAGCGAATTTATCATGTCTATGACAGATCCATACCCCGATAAAAAAGCAGACACGAATAAAGACAATATGAGCGCTCCTTGGATCACTACAATCCATGCGATAATACGAAATATTGCTGACCTTGACCACAGACCAGCGCCGCTTTCTTCTTGCCTATTTACCGTTTCCACTAAACCCCCAACACGATCCTTGTTTCCTTGCCCCCATGGTCGATCTACCCCCGCTAAAGAGCGTATCCGCATTTAATGTGCCTCCCAAGAACCCAGCTCAATTTAGATATAGTTATTAGCAATGTAACAAGTATATTTGAACTATAGCAGATATTGATACACAATACACAGCTAACCCTCACAAAACTTTCGAATATAAGGTATTTTTCGAATGATTTCTGACATTTCTGATATTTCTTTTACCCGACACTTGACCGAAAAAGCTATGATGGTAAAATTGCAAAGCTGTATTTACAAAATGTGGTCGGGTAGCTCAGTTGGGATCGAGCGCTCGGACGGGGCGCCGGTGGCGCGCCGTTAGCGAGATCGGGTATGAGCCTGCAAATACCCTCGGAAGAGCAGCGAAAGCAGCACCAAAATCTCGCAGGTGTGGTACATTAACAAAATATGGTCGGGTAGCTCAGTTGGTAGAGCAGCGGACTGAAAATCCGCGTGCCGAGGGTTCAAGTCCCCCTCCGACCACCACAAAAATCTTACATGGCTGGCAGATGTCCAGCCATTTTTAGTTTTCTTGATTGTTGGGACTTGAAGCCAGACAAGACTCTTCTTGGTCAGAAACCCACCGAAAACAATGGGTTTCTGAAATGCCTCTGTAAAACAAGTCTGCAATAATTTACTAGAGCCTCAATATAAACACCAGCCCCATACTCACCCTCTGAGCCTTTGACGCTATATGAAATGCCATCGGATATTTTGGTAGCAGCCCCTGTTGCCAACGCTTGTGCTGGTGCCACGCTTGCAACCAATAAGGCAATTAAGATCATCGCAACCAGCGCTTTGTTCACAGATGTGCGCTTTTTGAATATCGGGACTATTCCTCCCATTTTTATTTCCCACTTTCTCGTTATTTATGCAACTTAGCTCAAACAAGTCTATGATAGCCCCATAGTCAAAAAGCCAAGATACGGATCGCACATTGATACGAATAAAAGTACTTCCAGCGCAGCAAATTAGTAAGTTAGTGTTTAGCGGTATAAATATTTTCTCTCTGTCATTCCCGTACCCTCTGTCATTTACGTGCAGGCGGGAATGACAGGGGGTTGTGCGCTAATAGCAACATGTTACATGGAGTGCCTTTGAGCTAGACACAATTTAGCGTCGCAAGGAGACAAAATCGAACCTTCTCTTTTGTCTCCTATGCGGAAAACAGATTCTCGGCTACGTTATGCTCTACTCAAGGTGATGCAGAACTTACGCTGCAAGCACAGTACCGTCAGCCAGAGTGATGGTGTAGCCGTTGTAGTTGATGGTGCCGTTGTTTTCCAGACTTGTGATCTCGCAATCTCCTGTCAGCGTCCAGGTACAACCGGAATCGATGGTTACAACCGCATTGTCGCTGACCGCTGTACCACCCTCGGCGTTATTTACGATATTTATGGTGCCTGTAAGCGCTGAACCATTTTTAAGCACAAAGTCTAACGTGGAGATGGAATCTACGACAATATCACCTTCAAGAATCTGATTATCGGCAGTAAACTCCACTTGAGCTCCGTTTGCACCAGCGGTTCCCCAACCACGCGTAGCGCTGTTTCCTGTGACCAGCAGAAGACGTCCGTCGGTATCTTTGTTTTCTATAGTAACGCCGGATAATGTAATGATGCTATGTGTATTGGTCACGTAAATCTGGTCACCGTTGTTTCCCAGCAAGGTACCGCCGGTCATCGAGAAAATAGAGCTGCCGACCTCGGCATCCCCCGACATGGACTGATAGATCATCACATTGTGAACGTTTTCTTCTGAGCTGGTGCCCTCTGTATCGCTCATGTTGCCGCTCACATCTGAGTCTTTAAGATCAATGGAGTTCTTTCCCTCTATTACCAGCGCTTCAGAGTTTTGGGCAGCTAAGGTCGCATTGGATACACTAATGTCAGCAGTTGAATAAACTGCGGGGGAATTTAAGCCTGTTGTTATGTAGCTGCCGCCACCTACCACTACCGTTCCACCGCCTCTATCACTTCGAATAGCTGCCGAGGAGTTACCGGCGGTGTTTACGCGAAGATTGCTGGCATTCATGGTGCCACCACCGGTAGTTTGGATTCCGCCGGAGTTGTCAGCTGTTGTGGTGATGGTAGAGTCTGTGATTGCCACAACCGTGTTTGTGCCATAGCTAAAGACTCCATTGCCATTTTGTGCAGTAGTGTTAACTGTCGCATTGGTGATGGTGGCGTTTGCGCCATCAGTAATAAGTAATCCCGCGTTCATTCCATAGAAGTCTCCGTCTTCGGTGTTGGAGGTGGCTCCGGCGGTCTTTTCAATAGTAACATCTTCTAATGTTACCGTTGCTCCCACCACACGCAAGGCATTTTCGTCATCGCCGGTAGATGCATAAGTTTCGCCGGTATACGTAGAATCTGTGTCAATAGTATTTGCTGCGGTTCCCTGATTTACCTCTCCGCTATTTGCCGCAAAACCTTGCCCCGGGCTGCCACCGACACCAGGCCCGCCTACAAATACTTCCTTAACAACAATTGCTGTTGCATTGTTACTGCCATCTAATGTTACTTCAAGTACCGATCCGATCAAAATACTATCGATTGTACTTTCACTGCTGCTTTGCATAGTTTCTGCGGCAATAGCAGTACTGCTTGTGATGTTAAAGGTAATGTTTCCTTCGCCATTGGCTGTAAATATTGCTCTACTCATATTGTCGCCAGCAGTGCCCGTTGGGGGTTGCTGTGGCACTTGCGCAGCGCTGCTGTTGCCATCTGTAGTGCCTGTTGGAGGTTCCGGGGGTGTTCCTAAAGTACTGTTGCCACTATTGTCACTACCGGCTGTGTCCGATGGGGCTGTAGGCGGAGTTTGCGTGGTGCTTTCGCTGTTGCTGTTAGCACTAACGCTTGGCATCTCCGGCGGAGCTTCTCCACTTGGCATTCCTTCCGGCATGCCACCTTCGCTGTTTTCAACCAGATCACCAATAGTAGCTGTTGCTGATGCGCCTTCAATACTTTCTACCTGAACTATTAATGTTTTTGCCGACGTTGCGCTGCAGGCAGGCAATAATGCCATCGTCATCATCAAGCAGCACGCAAAGGCGATTGTCTTGCTTATCTTGCTCACTGGTACTCCTCACTTTTTTATTGCTGATGCAAGTCATTTAACTTCTCGGTATGCAAAACAAGCGAGATGACAATGTGGCTAACCACGCTACAATTTATACCGAGTGTTTTCCCTCTTATATCAACACTGTACTTTTCAAACCTTAAAGCGGTCTGTAAGTAGTGAGCTAAAGTGAGGTTTAGTCAATCCGGAAAAGGCTAATCAGTGAAAAGCGCATCCATTTTTGCTTTGATTCGATTTTCACGGCTTTTCATCTCGTCTTCATCCAAGACGTATTTCTCGCCGTCGAAAAGCAGAACGCTACCCTCTTGCGCTCCTGTTGGCAGGTCTATCAGAGCTATTTCTGTTATTGATCCGTCGGAGTTTTCGCAAACTACAACATCTCCCTCTATCCTATCTATTATTAGTTTATCCATGCTGTCTCCTATGTTGGTGGATTACATACAGAACAAGGTTCGTAGCCTTGAGCTTTTGCCTCTTTTAAGCTTATTGGTATTTTACTTTTTGATAAATGCCTACACCCATCTACGTGGTATTTACTACCTGACTTGGTTATGTAGACGATGGTTTCAGCATCTGTGTTTGCAGTTGGTGGCGCTGCAGTGACTTCACCGCCTACTGTAGCTTGGGGATTTGTGACTTCGTCCGTAGTTACACCAGCAGCTTCTTTAGCATCGTTGTAATGTTCAGCCACAAAAGTAACAAACAAGCCGTTGGATATTGCTTTGATTGTGCCATTTAGATCGGTTCTGTAAAGAGTTGTGTTAGCGAGTGCAGCTAACGTTGATTCGCTGGGATGCCCATAGTCGTTACCCGCTCCACAAGAGATTACTGCGTTTGTAGGTTTTAGTTTCGAGATAAGCGTGGCGCTGGTGCCAACCTTGCTACCATGATGGGACACCTTTAGTACGCTTATTGGTTTTTTACACGAATCAGTAATGATGGATGAGTTCGCATCACCGGCAAACAAAAACGAGGTATCGCCAAACTCTAGCTGAGTGATTATTGACCAGTCGTTTAGATCTTTTGGGGCAGATGACTCAAACGGATACAGTATGTTCATGCTTGCACCGCCTGACGCAAATATCTGCGTGCCGCTTGCTTTTGCAACAGCAGTTTTTATAGTCAGCCCTTTGTTTGCCACTGCATCTAAAAAGTTCTCAAAAGTTTGAGTATTATGAGAGACCTTTGGTGCCCATATCTCGCCGACATCAAAAAGCTCTATGACCGATGACATGCCTCCGATATGATCCTCATGTGGATGAGTTGCGATGAGGTAATCGATCTTGGAGTAGCCAAGTTGTTTGATAAGCGATGTGACCTTACTACTGCTATTTTTTGGACCTGCGTCTATTAACGCCGTTTTACCATCGGGCAGTTCAATTAAGATGCTGTCGCCTTGACCAACGTCGATAAAATGTGCAGTGAGCAATCCTTGGGCGATTTGTGTGTTCTTTGCTTGCGGGATAGCGGTGTTTGACTCAGGAGCAGGTTGCTCGGTAGTCTTTTCCGCTTTATTTACACTTTCGCCGACGCTTGACTTACTTGCTACAAGCCCTTGGTATTGTTTAACGTCAGCCTCAGAAAAAGCTCCCAAGATAGCAGCGATTAATAAGGTCGCGGCAGCAAATATGATAATCTTGCTTTTACGTGATTGCAATTTTCAGTTCTCCCTAAGGAAATGCCGATTTAATCACTATTCTAAGCATTAGTTTAGTTCTATTGCATAAAAAAGTGAAATTGAAGTTAAAGATATTGAGGCAGCGACTTGCTTGCAGGCTAACTGCCTTTCGATATACTTGTATTAATCTGATACGCTTTGGGCTTTATGAAAGGCTATACTGTGAAGACGACCAAAACGGTTATAACGCTGATAATAGTTTTAGTTGTATGCTGTTGCTGCTGTTCATGCATTTCTATTCTTGGTGGACTCATTAATTTTGGTGGATCTGTTGTTGAAAGTACCGTTGATGCAGGGGGCCCGTTTTTAGAGGGTCTGCAAGATATCGCTGAGGAAATAGTATCTTGGACAGAAGACATCGTGCCGGGCATTAAAAGCGCTATCGGTGATTCTTAGATGCGTTTAGGCCAAATGAGCGGTATCAAAAGCCTTACTGCGAAAAGATTCCTTCAGGAAGTGCCGATTTTTAGGTAAATTGAAAAACCCAATGC
>DBCW01000108.1:235-3288 GCA_002293265.1 Eggerthellales bacterium UBA948 | reverse complement strand
TACTTGCCACAGCAAACTACAATCCAAAAGAATTTTCCTGCCAGTGTTAAAGAAGTGGTATTATCCGGCAGACTGTCTCGGCTTGGCGCTTCGGTTTTCTATCGGCGAGCAGACAAACAAGCTGCAACAGAAGCGTTAAAGCGTTTGCAGATTAAAGATTTGGAAAAGACTTCGTTTTGCGAACTTTCCGGTGGTCAGCAACAAAGAGTGCTTCTGGCCAGAGCTTTGTGCGCTGCTGATGATGGTCTTAAAGTGATGATTTTAGACGAGCCCATGAACGGTCTTGATGCTCATACAAAAACCGATCTTTACTCAACAATAGCTCAATTAAATAAGGATCTGGGAATTACAATTTTAATGATCACGCATGACGTTCAAGCTGCGGTGCAACATGCCAGCCACATACTGGTGCTTGAAAAAAAACAGGAATACTTTGGTGATACGCATGAGTTTCAACACACTGCTCTGGGGCAATCGATGCTTCGAGATTCCTGTGGTAGCAGTTGCGCAGTTTGTGGCATTTNNGAGATTATCGAAGCAATCCCAAGGTTTTTTAACTACGATTTTTTGATAAATGCTTTGATTGTAGGCACATTGATATCGCTTTGCTCATCTTTGTTAGGCGTCAGTTTAGTTCTTAAGCGGTATTCCATGATAGGCGACGGTCTATCGCATGTTGGCTTTGGTGCTCTTGCGGTAGCTACGGCATTTAACTGGGCACCTCTAGCCGTATCAATACCTGTGGTAGTAATAGCAGCCTTTTTGCTACTGCGCTTGAGTGAAAAGGGCAAGATCAAAGGTGATGCTGCAATAGCCTTGATCTCTGCCAGTGCTTTGGCGATCGGTGTGTTTGTAATATCGCAAACCACAGGTATGAACACCGACGTAGACAACTATCTATTTGGTTCAATACTGGCACTCACCACCGCTGACGTGATACTCAGCGTGGCATTAAGTGTGTTTGTAATTGTGGTGTTTTTGATCTTTTACCATCGCATTTTTGCAGTGACGTTTGATGAAACATACGCTCGTGCAACCGGTCTTAAGGCTGGGTTATACAACTCCCTACTTGCTCTTTTAACGGCGCTCACGATAGTTTTAGGAATGCGCATGATGGGCGCGTTGTTAATATCAGCGCTGGTAATATTTCCCGCTCTATCATCAATGTGGATATGCAGGCGCTTCTTAACAGTAACTATTGTTTCAGCAGTAATCTCGCTGGGATGTTTTTTTGTGGGCTTATTGGTATCCTTTGTTTATCAGACTCCAACCGGTGCAAGCATTGTGCTGGCTAACTTGGCGATGTTTGTATGTTTTTATTTGATCGGAAAACTCAGGCACGTACGGAATTAAATGAAAGATGTGAACAACATAAAAGTATCAACTAAGATAGATTTTCCAGAATATGTCCTTCGAATACTTAGCGAGTTGGACAGACGTAATTATCAGTCTTTTCTCGTTGGTGGCTGTGTGCGCGATATGATAATGGAAAAAAGTCCCACCGATTGGGATATAGCAACATCCGCATTGCCAAAACAAGTCAAGGCGATATTTACGGATGATACTACAGTTGATATTGGTATCAAGCATGGCACAGTAGGTGTGATATCGAATGGTGGAGTAGTTGAGATTACTACGTTCAGGCATGATGGGATCTACCTTGATAACCGTCATCCACAAAATGTTGAGTATGTAGCGTCAATTGAGGAAGACTTAAAGCGTCGAGATTTTACAGTTAACGCTATTGCTTATCACCCTGATAGGGGATTCATTGATCCCATGAATGGTGTTGCGGATATTGACTCCAATATCATTAGGGCTGTGGGAAATGCCGACAAGCGTATATCCGAAGACGCTTTGCGGATAATGCGCGCTTTACGATTCTCTTCGACTCTTGGTTTTGAGATCGATCCGGAGCTTGCAGGTGAGTTGCATAAAAGCCGCGAATTATTAAATAATATCGCTGCCGAGAGAATATCTGCCGAACTGATAAAAATGCTAGTGGGCGAAAACGTTTTGTCTGTTTTGCTCAATTACTCCGATGTTTTATCTGTGATAATCCCTGAGATCGAGGCTGCAGTTGGTTTTGACCAATGCAGCAAATACCATTGCTTTGATATCTGGGAACATTCTGCAAGATCAGTTGCACTAAGTAGACCGGATAAGTTGCTCAGATTGACTTTGTTAATGCACGACCTAGGCAAGCCGGAGACATTTTTTTTAGGCGAGGATGGTCAAGGTCATTTTTATGGGCACAATAAGACCGGAGAGAGGATAGCGCTAGAACGACTAAAAGCGTTAAGACTCAACAAAGCTACGGCAGAAAAAGTTGCCGAAGTTATACACTACCATCAACTTCCACTTCAGTCGGGAAACATGAAGAAGTGGCTAATGAGACTTGGCGAAGACACTTTGCGGTTGATACTTGAAGTAAAAAGATGGGATATGGCAACGCACGCAGAACAATTTATAGCACCGGTAATAGCAAAGATAGATGCCGCTGAATCCGAGCTCAACGAGATAATCGAACAGCAATCCTGCTTCCAGGTCAAAGACCTAGCCATAAACGGCAACGATTTAATAGCCATAGGTATCCCAAAAGGTGAAAAAATTGGCGAGATATTAAACTACCTACTGGAATTAGTGGTAGATAATACTTTGGAAAATACCAAAGAGAGTCTAATCAAAGCTGCGGAAGAATGTATGTAATGCCTGTCATTGCTTTTTGAATGCGTTTTTTCCTGATAACGTTTTAAGCGAGACTAGGTATGCAATTATGTAGCATAATACCCCACCCATAAAAAGAGGGATGGAGCCGCCAAGTTGGTATACACCACTCCATATAACCGAACCCAGTGCCACACCGATATCATATATGAGGTAAAACAACGCATTAGCTGGCCCGGAACGATCGTGCGGAGACATACGAACAGATGTTGTATTCATTACCGGGATAGCTACTGCAACCGCAAATCCATAACCTATACCGAGCGCATAAAAAAAATATTCATTGTGGATAAAACAAATTCCCAAAAAGGCGGATATTCCAATCA
>DBCW01000108.1:0-160 GCA_002293265.1 Eggerthellales bacterium UBA948 | reverse complement strand
GGATTAGAGTAGCCTACATCATAACCAAACAAAGCAGCATAGCTATTAAAAACAACAGTACCTATAGCAAAAGCTAACATGGGCAGTGCACCGGGAAAAGCGGCAACTTCAAAAAAACGATTACGCTTCTTTTGCGATATAGGTAAGTCTAACTCTACAT
>DBCW01000012.1:206-14819 GCA_002293265.1 Eggerthellales bacterium UBA948 | reverse complement strand
TTTCGCTTAAAAGCCGGCAACGGTCAGATAATTTTGGCCTCTGAGGGTTATGCAGAAAAAGCCGGTTGTAAAAATGGTATCAAGAGTGTAGCCAAGAACGATCCCCTAGCCACAATCGAGTAAAATAGACCTTACAGATGGGTGTGTCCGGTGATGTTTGGGGCTTGGATTAAATCCAGGTCGCCCAAACGTCCCGGGCTCTTCCACATATAAGGGCTGATCTTGGCGAGGGATTTATTCATGAGTGAAATCAAATGTCCAAACTGCGGGACTACTTTTAAAATTGACGAGGCTAGTTATGCCGATATTTTGGCTCAGGTACGAACCAGCGAGTTCACCAGCGAGCTTGAAGAGCGCAAAACTGCGATGGAGCGTGAGAAAGCTGATGCAGTAAAGCTTGCAGAGGCGCAAACTAAAAGCGCCTATGCGCTGGAAATCGCTGAGCTGGAGTCCAAGCTCACAGAGCTTAAGGCCGAGAAGAACAGTGCTCTTGTCGAGGCAAAAGCAACGCTCGACACTGAGCTAGCGAAACTAAATGCGAATCGCGATGCGGCGTTTGCAGAGCTAAAAGCGGCACGCGATACAGAGCTTGCCCAACTTCGCGCGCAGATAGAGAGCGCTGATACTGCCAAGCAACTAGCGGTAGCTCAGGCTGTTGGCAATGTGGAGAAGGAGCGCGACGAGTTGGCGCACGCGCTTAGTGCCGCAAAAGCAGAACAGCAGCTAAGTGAAAATGCGCTCAAAGCGGATTTTGAAGCCAAGCTAAAGACAAAAGATGAGGTCATCAAGCTAAAAGATGACGAGATTGCCATGCACAAGGATTACAAGGCGCGGCTTTCTACTAAGATGGTGGGCGAAACGCTTGAGCAGCACTGCGAAGTGGAGTTTGAGAAGTTGCGGGCAACGGCGTTTAAACGCGCCGAGTTTGGCAAGGACAATGATCGAAGTATTGGCGGCACCAAAGGCGACTACATATTCCGTGATCTGGACGAAAGCGGAAATGAAGTTGTCTCGATCATGTTTGAAATGAAGAATGAAAGCGACTCTGCTTCTGCTAAGCATAAAAACGATGAATTTCTAAAGAAACTGGATAAGGATCGTACTGATAAGAATTGCGAGTATGCCGTGTTGGTCTCGCTTTTAGAGCCCGATAGCGAGCTTTACAACACCGGCATCGTAGATGTATCGCATAAATATCCAAAAATGTATGTTATCCGTCCGCAGTTTTTCATTCCGATGATAACTTTGCTGCGCGATGCAGCACTCAACTCGATGAAATACAAGTCGGAGCTAGCTGTAATCAGAGAGCAAAATATCGACATAACCAACTTTGAGGACAGCTTGGACAAGTTCAAGACCGAGTTCTCCAAAAACTACGGTTTGGCCAGCCGCAAGTTTGGCGAAGCCATTGACGAGATTGATAAGGCGATCGACCGTCTGCAAAAGGTCAAGGAAAGCCTTACCGGCTCTGAGCGCCAGCTTCGCCTTGCAAACGACAAAGCTGACTCGCTGACCATCAAGAAGCTGACTCGTGGCAATCCAACTATGAAAGCCAAGTTTGCGGATTTGGAACGCGAAGAAAAAGCCGAGTAGCGTAAAATGGATTCCCGCCTACGCGGGAATGACAGAGAGAGCGCGAGAATGACATTTGGCTCAACGTAAAACTGCTAAATCTCGCAATTGGATTCCCGCCTGCGCGGGAATGACAGATGCGACGAAGAAGACGAGTAGCAGCACAGTGTGTCACGTTTTTACACCCCCCCTGGCGCACCGTACATCTCGCTGTCATTCCCGCGCAGGCGGGAATCCATCTGATCAGCCGTTAAACCGCGCTCGTAATATTTGTCATTCCCGCGCAGGCGGGAATCCATTTTATACAGCAGTAATCAGCAATTATTCAGTTAGGCAACTCCTTTCCTCCCCTTTTATGGTGCGTGTTAGTATTGTGGTCTGTAAACCTTGAGTATAGGGAGGCAAACAATGCAATTCTTGCTACGCTGGCTGGCCACAGCAATTGCCGTTACGGTAGCGATTTGGCTGGTGCCGGGCATAGACATCATTGGCGGCACTTCATCATGGGGAGCCATAATCATATTTGGACTGATACTTTCGCTGATAAACATCGCCATTAAGCCGATCCTTCAGATAATCAGCATACCGATCACTGTAATTACGCTGGGTATTTTCTATTTGATCGTAAACACATTCATGCTCTATATCGCAGCTTGGGTAGCCAACGGACTGCTGAATGTGGGATTTGTGATCGCCACCTTTGGCAGCGCTTTTGTGGCAAGCATCGTAATCAGCATCGTCGCTGCAATTGTTAATGCTATAACCGGTGTCAACAAAAACAAAAAGGACACGAATCTGTATAATGGCCGAGGTTCAAATTACAACAATTACAGAAGATAGTTATTCAACAAGGACGGCGGCTAACAATGACAAACACCACCCAAGGAAAAACCAAGCAAGAACTGCGCAACGCCTATAAAGAACGCAAGGTTGTGGGTGGTGTCTATGCTATAAAAAATACAGTCACCGGACGCATGTTGCTGCTTAAAGCGGCAGACCTTAAAGGCGCTGAAAATCGCTTTATCTTCTCCAAAGATAACCCAAAAGCATTAAATCTCAAGCTTATGCCGGACATAAAAGAACACGGCACAGACATCTTTGCCTTTGAAGTCCTAGAGGAGCTGAACAAGAAACCAACCCAAACCGACAAAGAGTTTTCCAGCGACCTTGATGAACTACTGGAACTTTGGCAAGAGAAACTGGGCGAGCAGGCACTGTACTAAACGCTGCTCGCCATACATCTTTACCTAATCCCGATAAAAATCTCCATATCGCAGTTTCTGGGATCGTCGGATGGGTAATAAGTCTCAAAATCGATCTTGCCCGTGCGCACTTTGTGCACTTCTTCCATCACCCAAATTTTCTCCCAAGCCTCGATGCAAGCGTCCTTAGGATCGCCACTAAACGCAAATTTCATGAACTTACCAGCCGGGATCGTATAGCTGACCATCCCCTCCGGTGCGTCCGCTGCACTTTCGCAACCCAGCACCATGTCGCAGTTCATCGACTGCAATGATTCATAGTCATGATAAACGCAAAACATCGAATACGTATCAAGCACCGCACCGGGAACCGATGCCATCATGCCGCGTTCCATAAAACGCTGCCACAATTTACCAATCTGCTCCATCCCATGATCTTCTGTTCCGGCGATCTTGTCTCCCAGCCCAACAACCCTGCGTTCAGGAAGTTCAACAATCGTGTAATCCATACTAGCTCCTTCCAAATAATTGTTTACAAGAAATAGTCTACAGACCATAACCGGACAACGTATGTCCACTTATAATAATTATTTGTTTTGCTGTTTTGTCATCCTGAGCGAAGCGTAGCGCAGCCGAAGTATCTAAAGGCAAGCTTTCTGGACAACATCCGTTGTCGCCCTAAAAACGCTCGGTTAGATTCTTCGGCTACAGGCTTCGCCTTACGCTCAGAATGACAGACAGCTAGGGAAGCTCTAGGTTGGGCAGATTTCGTAGATGTCGAGTATCTCGCGCGCTTTATCGGCCAAAGAATCGCGCATTGATTGAGGCTCTAATACCTCCAAGTCAGAGCCAAATGAGAGCAGATATGAATATGTTCGAAGATCCAGCGTCACTTCTTCTTCAACGATCATGCTGCCGTCGTCTTGAAACACTATCCAATCCGGCGGAAACTCCTCGCGCACCCTAAACTCAGCACCTGCCTTGAATTTCAACTTAAGCTTGGTTTCGGATTTTGGATACTCTGCAAAATCAACTACACCGGTGTCGATGCGAGGCTCAAATGGTTGCGCCAAAATCTGCATATTATCCACATCCATACGAAACAGCTTAAAGGTGCGCCAGTCGTTGCGCTTTAGGCAATACGCTCGCATATACCAGCTAGACTCCTTAAAGACCAGCTTAGTGGGCTCAACCGAACGTTGAGTGGGCTTACCATTGGCATCAAAGTAGCCAAACGTCAAAAGATGGCGAGAAATAATAGCTTCCTTTATGATCTCAAACGCCCGCTTAAACTCCGGCGGCGCTCCCCAAAAGCTTAAGTCAATATCCAACCAGTCGATGGCTTCGCGTTGAAAGATGCGAGTCAAGCGCTCGAGTGCGTTGTTTTGGCCGGCAAGTGAGTTGGTTTTGCCCGGCTTATCAGATTTAGACTTGCTGGAAAATCTGCCACCACCGTCGCCGGCATCACCCATATCTCCGATAGCCCCGGTAGATCGAAGCGCAGACAAAGCCGCGAGAATCTCGGTCTGATCTTGAGCAGAGACCAGAGATTTATCCAACACATAATGCGGCATCAAATGCACGCCACCACCCTTGCCGCGAGTCATATAAACCGGCACCCCAAAGGCTGAAAGCGCATCAACATCGCGCCTAATAGTGCGCACAGAAACCTCAAGCTCCCGAGCAAGCTCCTCGCAGGTAGCAAAGTGCTTATCCATAAGTATGTAGATAATCTCAAACAGCCTACTTGATTGCAAGGTGTGGCTCTCCCTATAAAGACTTAGATTTGCATTTCATTGCTAAACTCATAACCCAAGCAATAATACGCCAAATCTCCTTTCATACAAACTCGATGTCTGCATGAGCATCCCCTGACGCATTAAATAGCAGCCGCTTAAAGCCCGTAGACTATTGCTCGGTTACAATTGGTCCTTATCGCTTATTATTATTGAGTATCAATATTTCCTAATTTTTGGAGAGAGGAAAACTATGCTTAAAGTAGTAGCCAAAATGGCCATCAGCGCCGAAAACATTGACAAGGTGATTCCGCTGGCAAGTGAGCTAGTTGCAGCAACTGTTAAAGAGGATGGTTGTATTAATTACAATTTCTGCCATAGCACAGATAGTCCTGAGTCTTATGCAATAATCGAGACCTGGGAGAGCAAGGAAGCTTTGGACTTGCACATGCAAAGCGAACACTTTACCGGTCTGGTTCCCCAGATTTCCAGCCACATAGAGGGCGAATTTGATATCGCGGTGTTCGAGGTTTTGCTGTAGAGGACTTGGTGCATTATCTTGGCGCTTTGTGATGCCGAGTCATTCATATTCTCTGAAAGACGATTGCGTGGATGTTTAATCAGAATTAGCTTATGCGCGTTGATGAGTGTTAAGGGTTGAGTTTTTTGGCTTGCCTTCATCTTTTTTGGTTGCCCGCTTTGCCCTGGAAATACCCGGAGGAAGTACATCAATAGGTGCTTTAGCTTTTACTTCTTCTGCAACAGTTCTTCCGCATCTTCCGCAAAATGAACAGAATGCGCCGCATTGACTGGACATCTTTTTTCTCTTTCTTATATCTTAAGGAAGCACCGATTTAATCATTGCTTCCTTGAACTTTTACTGTACATTAAACATATCAGTCTCAAAAAGTGCGCTGCCTTCTTGAGACTGATATGAAGCTGCTATCAGTTTATTAGCTTTTTAATCTCATACTCTGCAAGTCTGCCCATGTTTATATCGAAAAGGCAAATCCGCAAGCGAGCGGGATCCAAATGGCGCTTAGAACCAAAAGGATAATCGTTGGCGCCCAAGCTTTTTTAAGCCACTCGGCCATCGACACATAACCTTTGTCGTAGCCTATTAGAGTTATCGGATCTAACGGTATGAATGTTGTTACAACGCCCAGTCCACCGGCAATAGAAGCAATTACGCAAAAGATAAGTGCGATCAAAACTGAGTTGATCTGAGGCACCCAAGTGCTGGCAATCATCAGACCAAATGCAATGACGTACCAAATTATAAGCTTGACCTCTTTTGTGGTTAACTTCTCAAGCCCTACGAGCTTAGCTTTTACAACGCTTATTGCTTCCGGTGTAATGCTCTCCAGTTTAAACACCTTAGTGATCCACAAACTTGAAACGAAGGTTACTGCCAGAGCTAGCGGAATGTTTACTATGCACCACCCCAGAAAAGTTATGCGAGTATTCATTGCCATCTCTACCATGTTAATACTTAACATGTTGGCGGAATTTCCCAGCGGAGTACCTATACCACCAATAACAGCTGCCGCCGGGATCCCTATCATTAATGCCTTACCCAGACCGGACTTCATTGGTAGTCCCCCATTTGCCTTAACTATGGAAAGACTTATGCCTACAAAAATTGCTGATGCTGCCAGATCGGCAATGAACATAGAAAACACACCGGTGGCCATCATCAAGCCTATAACTATCTTTTTACTACTGCCGTTTGCCCACTTTAGAGCAAAGCTGGCAATGCGATACGGTATTGGCGTTGACATAATGGCGGCAGTTACTGCAAATATAAATAGACAATATATTGGCACCAACAAACTTGATTGATTAAAAACTGACTGTATTGCTCCACCGCCATCTAGCTTTGTTGTAGCAAACGGCAAAACGCCGGTTATAGGAAGCAGCACATAAATAAGCACAACAGTAACCATGAATGGAAATGCTTCAGTGACCCACAAAATAATACAACAGAGCAAAATTCCAACGGCAGACATTGCGGTGCGAGAAAGACCCTCGGGTACAGGGCAGATAAAATGAAAAAACACCAGTACAGCAGCAGCTGCAGCTATGGCAATGAAACGTTTTAGAGACTGATTATCAGACTTCTGTCCATTTGTAAGGATCCCCTCTTTTGCAGAGGCAACCGTAGTTATTTCAGCCATTTCTTCTCCTTTTTGAACGAACATCTTCCCCATGGTAAGCACCGATTTAATCATTGCACTTCATCTGACACATAAGCATTAAACCGGCACTTCCCTTGGATAGCGCCGATTAATTAACTGTGTGTCATCTTTCATACAAGCAATCAACCGACGCTACCCTTGCTCGATTATGTGGATACGGTTTTACGGAACGAATATTGCTGCTTTTTTGGGTTTCTTCTTAAGCTTCTCGGCACACTCTTCAATTGTTCCAAACTCCAAGACTTTTGCTTGGCAAGCTTGTACGCATGACGGCAACTTTCCCTCAGCAACACGGTCTTCGCATAAATCGCAAAGCTCGGTTGGGTAAGCGATATAGTCCCAATGCCAAGCGCCATTTTCTTGTTGGTACGGACGATCCTCTAAAACTTTGATCCCGTCTTTATCGTTGGCAATCCGCAAATGCTTGCGACACGCGATTTCACAGCTATGACAGCCTGAACAAAACTCAAAATCGATATATATTGCACCATGCGACATGATCTTTCTCCTTTCAGGTGTCTATTTTTGTAAATACTGATCCGTGGGTGCATCCTCAGGACGCCATACTTGTTGAACAGTGAATTCTGCCTGACGACTAGGCTCCAAAATGATGCCGTTTGTATCGGGATCATTTGAACCTCCCAAGCCGACAACCTTCTTTATGTTGACCATCATCTGCTTGAAAGTATCACCAAAACCTAGTTTGCCATTAACGCTGTTAGGCATGAGCATATTTACATTCGACTTCCAGTTGCCGTAGAGATTTGGAACTTCTCCGTCTTCTTCGGGGTACCAAAAACCGTGCATGCAATGCACAACGCCTTTTTTCATGGTGGGTGTTACACGCGCAAGTTGACGAATACTTCCGTATGGAGAAGAGATCTCCACCCAGTCGCCTTCAGCAATACCAAAGTCCAAAGCATCTTGGGTATTGATGTCGATCATTGGCCAAGGTGTAAGTTGACGCAGAGCCTGAATCTGCTTGTGCTCAGAGTGGAAGAAGTGCTGTTCGCGCGCACCGGTGATCATCATCAGCGGATACTGCTTGCTTAATTCCGGCAGTGACTCTTTGCCATATGCCGGTGGCTCATAATAAGGCAGTGGATCTTCGCCCCAGTTCTGATACATGGTGGAGTAGAGTTCAACTCGTCCGGTCATAGTGGGAAATCCCGGTTGTCCGTCGGGGCGCAGCTTTCCGATCTTATACTTGTAATAAGGCTCTTCTGACATCACAACAACTTTTTCGCGCAACTCTTTAAATGGCAACCAGCTACGCATGACATGGAAGTTGTCATAATCTTCTTGTGTCTCAAAACGATTCCAGAAATCAGGATGAAGTTTCTTACCCACCATCATCATGATCTCGATGTCACTTTTACATTCACCAACCTGAACGCATTTGTTTTGAGCGCCATAAAATGAAGCGTTGGATGCGTAATGAGTGGCCACCATGCCATCATGTTCGATTGTCGATGCCACCGGAAAGAATACGTCACAGCAGCTCATGATGGTTGGATTCATAAAGCAGTCACAAGCAAAATTAAAGTCGAGTGCCTTGAGCGCTTTATACCAGCGCTGGGGCTCGGCAGAGATTGCAGTGCCAACAGGATTAGAGGAAACAAATCCTGCCATATGCACTTTGTAGGGGTTTTCTGTTTCTAAAGCTTTTAAGAACTCATCCGGGTGAGCAGTCCACATGATTGACCCAACAGCAGGATATTTGTCTACACCAATACGCTTGGTGTCCCAGGTTTCTTGGCTCATAATGCCATACTTTAGCGCCAGCATGAGTGTTGAGTCGTTCTCATCTTCTATGCGCTGACTGGCATCGATGCCGCCACCTTCTTTTACGCGATTGCCGCCATCGTCACCCATTCCCAAAGTAGTACCTCCAGGAGCATCGATGAAACCGGTTATAGTCATCAGTGCGATCAAAGCTTGTCCAAGCTGAGTGCCATTTGGATTTTGATCAACAGCAAGACCCCACGCCAATGATGACGGTTTGGCCGAACCATACAACCGTGCTGCTTGCCAAATCAACTCTTCATCCACACCACAAATCTCTGCGGCTTTTGAAGGTGGCATAGACTGACAACGCTCAACAAGTGCATCATATCCATATGTCCAAGCATCGATCCACTCTCTGTCTACCAGGTTTTCTTTATCCATAACATAAATCCAGGCCATTGCCATTGCAGTGTCGGTACCCGGATTGAGCTGCAAAACAATGTCGGAGCGTGTGCCCAGCCAGTGCATGCGCGGATCAACGCAGATGAGTTTTGTGCCAAATTGACGCATCATCTCAATTACTGCGTGACCGTACATACCATCCGGGTTAGAGCGCAGCGGCTCTTTACCCCAACACACAATTACTTCAGGAGCTACCCAGCCTTCGTGATCGTAGCGATCGCTAAACTTTTGTGCATAGTCTATCTCGGGATAACCACCACCAATCATGAATGCAGTATTTGAGATACGCGGACCATAGCAAGACCAACCGGCCTGAGCATAAACAGAGTTTGGTGAACCAAATACTAGATTGGCCCATTGGGTATACCAGTAATTTGCTTCTCTGCCTGTACCTCCAAAGACACAAATTGTCTCGGGACCGTAATTGTCGATGATCTCTTGTGCGGCATTTGCCACCATGTCACAAGCCTCATCCCATGAGCATTGTTGCCACTTATCAAGCCCACGATCTTCTTTGGCTCGTTTCATAGGATGGATGATCCTGTCCGGATGATAAATGTAGTCTGTTAATGCAAGGCATCGCGGACACAGTGAACCCTTGGTAATAGGGTGCTCGGGGTCTCCTTCCACGTCTACGACAACACCATCTTTGACATGCACCTGAAGTCCACAGCCCACCGGGTGACACCCCGGAGGTGACCATGCGCATGTTCGAAAAATGGTCTCATCTCCTTCTTGCCTTTTCCACTCACTCATTTTTTCTCCTATCACTCGCTATCTGGAAGTGACGCAGGGTTCCTGTCTCCCTGCCGGGAAGCGCAGTGCGACTTCCTTAACCTTTAATCAATTATGCGCCGCAAGATGCTGATGAAGGAGATACCAGATATGTGTCATGAAGCTTGATTGTTACGAGGTTGTCAAAATGAATTTGTCGATCAGTTTCCGGAAAAGCTTCTTCGCAGTCCCTGGACAAAGCGAATAATGGTTGATTGGTGTTTTGACTGTTTGGGATATAGCACATAGATAAACCAGTCGTATTGAAGGTCATCGAGGGGTATTGCCAACATATGTTCCGGTAAGTTTTCAATAAACTGACTGATTGCAATGCCAATTGCTTCATTGCGCTTAATTCCATACAAGCTTGAAAAAGTAGTAGCTACAGAAATGTTCGCAAAGTCATAACCAAGAATTCTAAGTTGGCTAAACAGTGGTTGATATTGAAACGCAGAGCTGGACATAATCTGCAGCCGCTGAGTTTTTAGATCATAGATTGACAGCTCGGATTTTTGAGCCAATGGAGAAAGCTCGTTTACTATTGCATAGGCTTTCATATGGCTGACTTCCTCATAATTGCAATCCGGGAAATCTCGTCTCATACATAAAACCAAGCCAACATCTGCCTCATTTGAACAAACTGACTGATAGCAGTCTTCGCAGCTAATCTCAAACAGATTGATTGAGTGATCGAATTTAAAGATGAAAGATTCTGCCTCTTTTGGTACTCGGGCTAATAGGTTGTAAGTTACAGCAATGTTGAGTGCTTCACATGCATGAGGTTCTATAGCATACATTGCCTGCATCGAATCAATAAGACCAAGAATCTCGTCTACGTTGCAGGCGATCTGTTGTCCTACAGGGGTAAGCTCTACGCCATTACCCTTGCGCTCAAATAAAGCAAGGTTGAACTCGCGCTCTAAAGTATTAACCGAATGTGCGATGTTTTGCCGGGAAGTAAAGCACTGCTTTGCAGCTTTGGCAAAGCTGGAACAATTAGCGGCTGTCAAAAAATGACGTAACTGTTGGATCTCCATAGATATCCGATCTCATCACAACACTAAATCGAATCCCCCGGCACTCCTCACATCATCTGTAAATACTACAGCAATAATCTGCTTAGAACAATGTTAATTAAGGAAGTGTCTATTTAATGCTTGAAACGCGACTACTGCCTAGGTCGCTATTTAAGGAAGCATCGATTTATGCTTCCTTAAATGACTTCGCAGTTATCTCAAGAATATCCGCTACAAACTGATAGTAAGGACTGCTGCTTAGCGCATTAATTTGACTAGAGCACCAAAGAGCGTATGGTGCAAAGTGGTTTGCGTGGAATTCTTCATAATCATCTACTCGAACATCTGCCGAGTCAGCAACTTTAATCGCACGGGCATTAACCAAACAGAGATACTTCAGAAACTCGCAAACTGTTCCTATATGATCCACGGGATCATTTGTCTGCCCCAAAGATAAGTCTTTGGCAACTCCACACCTGCGCATAAAGTGTTCTATTTCAATAGAATCTTTGCCAACAAAAAGTAATCCTTGGTTGCCTTGCTCACGATCAGCCCACACCCCAACATATGGAATTATTAGCGGCTCAGGTGCTTTTGTAAACAAGCGAGTATGCTCACGACGAAGCTCATGAAAAAGATTGTCAGTTTCTGCATTCTTATAACAAGCGAGGTCTGTCCAAGCACCATCTCCATTAATATCGCATATATATAACGCTTCAAAAAAAGCTTCGGGGTATTCGCCCGAAGAAAGTGCTTCTGCAAGCGTTGGTGTAGGCACCAGTAACCCCATAGACATTAGTTCGAAAGCCGCAGCTTTTGCTAACCAGCGCTCTGACATGAGATTTTCTTCTTGAATATTATCAGCCTCAGCCTTAACTTGTTCCACCTATGCTCCCTTTGATATCAAAACTACTTCCGGTGCAGATGCGAGACACCTACACCGGAAAAATGGGTTATTACTTCAAAAAATAAACGTTGGGATTTGTTCCTTGCTCCGGTAACAACAAGTCATAATCACGTTCTTTTAAAACTTTTGCCACCTCAGATCCAGAATCATCTAAATCTCCAAAATAGCGTGCGTGAGCAAAGCACAGGTCGATGCAATTTGGACGTTCACTGCGGTCAACACGCTCAACACATAAGGTGCATTTTGAAACTGTTCCCGAAACGACATCAAGAACCGTACTGTCGCCCACTTTGAAATCCAACGCATATTGTGGGTCGCCAACAAAAGTGCGGACACCATCATAAGGACATGCTGCGATACAAGATTCGCAACCAATGCACTGCTCATAATCAACTAACACAATGCCATCTTCGCGCTTGCTTGATGCACCGGTAGGACACACTTCTACACATGCCGGATTATCGCAATGCTGACAAGACAAGGTATAGAATTTCAAGGAAAGCTTATCCGGATAGGTACCACCGGGGGTCATAATAAAATCTCCACCTTCGGTTACTGCACGATTCCACAGTACACCATTTGGTAAGTTGTGTTCTACCTTACACATCATTGCACATCTATTGCAAGCAACGCATCGTTTTGTATCTATCGCTATTCCATATTTAGTCATTATGCAGCACCTCCTTTGTATTTTTCTACTTGGCAAATCCAGTCGTTAAAATTCGAATTGCTGGTCACCGGGTCAGGATAATAACCTGTAAGGGTTTGTGCAAACCCTTCGTCAAACTCATCCCAGAAGAAGCCATGAGGCACCCAGAGTGATTCTGATTGGATTCCTCTTGTTACAACTGCCTTCATCACACATGATCCGTGATCGTTAAATATGCGAACATCATCACCAGTTTCGATGCCTCGTTCTTTTGCAGCATCTTCATGTAATCGACAGTATGGCTTGCCCTCGAACGTTCTAAACTCATCAAGCCATTTGTTGTGAGCCCAAACAGATTGTCCATGGTAATTGTCGTGATTGCTAAAGCCGTAGAGAGGATATTGCTCTCTTTTTTGATTTTCGGCATAGGATTCAATTGACTTTTCGTAGTAAGGTAAACGATCTTTTAGCGGGAACCTTTGACCCCAGTCATCACGCGGAATCAATTCTTCCAAGTAGAAACGGGTAAGCCCCAGTTTGTTTGATTCCGGCGACGCAAATGCCTTAGACTCGTAGTCTCCCATTATGACACCCTGTTCATGGTAGACATCATATCCAAGCCCGGCTTTAAGATTTTCCGGTGTATCCAAAATTGAGCGCAAGTACTCCTCGCCGCTTAATGGAAACAGATCGTCATAACCCATAGCTACAGCAATATCACGAATGATAGTAAAATCACCTCTTGCCTCGCCAATTGGCTCAATTGCTTTTTGCGTCATAAATCCTGCTGTACTAAAATCTTCTGTTTCCCATGGCATAGCTGCAGGCAAAATTAGATCTGAATAATGTGCCGTGGTGGTCATGAATAGCTCGATAGTTACAATGAAATCAACTTTCTCGTAAGCTTTTAAGAGATATGTGGGACCGGAGAAGTTATCTAGTGGGTCACAACCTTGAACCAGAATTGCCCTGATCGGGAAGTCTTCACCAGACCACTTTCCGGTTTCAACTATGTCGCAAACATAATCTCCCGTTATTGCCTTGCTGGTCTTTGCATTCTCGACATTTAGGCAAGACAGATCATATTTAACAGGAGCTTTAAATATCTTTGACCCTAATGAACGGCTGGTAGTGTATGCTCCACCAGAAACACCAACGCTTCCGGTAAGCGCAGCGAGAAAGGCGCTGGCAAAATATATTCTCCATGAGTTGTACGTGTGCTCAATACCCCAATCTATATGAAATGTAGTAGGAGTTTCAGTTGAACACATCTTAGCTACTGCTACTACCTGTCCTACTGTAAGACCGCATTCTGCTGCAGCATACTCCACTGTAAATGGCTTGATGTTTTCTATAGTCGCCTCATACACAGTGCGAACCGTTTGACCGTTTACATCGTGGCTGCCAAATAGTGCGGGGTTTGACGCATTAGTGTATAGAACAAAAGTCTGAGTGGCTTCATCCCATACAACAGGCAAGTTGTCTTCATCCTTTTGTGGTGCCTCGCCAATATCAGCCACACGAACGTACCCACCATCTTCCTTGATGAGCAAAGGCGCTACCGAACGCTTTTTAAGGGTATCTTCATCAATCAAGTTATTTTCGATAATATAGTTTGCCATAGCGCACATAAGCGCTGCATCGGTTCCAACTTTGATGGGCAGCCACATATCAGAATGTGCGGCTGTAGGGGTGTATAGCGGATCAATCGTTACAATATTTGCTCCAGCTTCTTTAGCTTTGCATATATAGTACCAAGCTGAACGTGTGAAAGATGCTTCTGCAGGATTTGCGCCCCACACAATGATGGTCTTTGCGTTAGGGAGATCTTCCAGCGCATTCATAGGAGTGTTGAGCAGGAAGTTTTTAAAATACAACCCTGCCATATCATCACCGGTAGCTAAAACTGTCGCACCGGTTTTTTTCACAAAACGTGTGATGCCTACGCCCATGTTGTAGTTGCAGTTGTTATTGTCTATCTGCAATGGATGTGAGTTTAAGTGAGCTTGTTTGTTGCCTGCTCCATTTTGAATACACACTGAAGCTGGACCATACTCATCAAAAGCGGCGTTAAACTTATCAGCAACAAGCTGTATTGCTTCGTCCCAAGAAATCTGCTCCCAGTTATCNNCCTGTTTGTTTCATGGGATAACGAAGTCTATGAGTGCCATAAAGACGCAAAGGATTTGCGAGCCCCTTTACACACCCCTGATCAATGCCTTCATATTCTTTTGAAAATGTAATGGGGCGTGTACTTACGATTTTTCCATCTCTAACGGTTCCTTGCAATGCACAGGCACCGCCACAATTGCCGCGGCAGGTACTGGTATATACTTCTTCTGCAATTTTATTGTCTTGTTGTACGGCGG
>DBCW01000012.1:0-186 GCA_002293265.1 Eggerthellales bacterium UBA948 | reverse complement strand
GTAAGCGCTGTGGTCTTAAGAAAGTTTCGGCGTGTAAGAACCGTCCGTTCTTTTATCGTCATTAATCCTCCTTTTTCAGATTGTTCTTCCGTTGTTTGGCCATACAACGGTATCTAAAAGGGCCCTTTCGTATCAGAATCATCTGGTTCCGATAAGCGTATTATAGCATATTAATCCTAGGATTAA
>DBCW01000096.1 GCA_002293265.1 Eggerthellales bacterium UBA948 | reverse complement strand
TAATGAGAAAGGAAGCCGATCAAGGTTCTAATCGACTCCCTTTCGTGCCCAAAACTAAAAGGCAAGACATTTTGGACCAACAAATAAGGTTAACAATGTTGTTACTGCATCTAAAACTTTCTTATTAAAAAGGTGTCGGTTATTTTGGTGGCTCAGGTGCTTTGGGCGCACCGGGAGCCTTGGGCGCGCCTGGTGCAGGTGGAGCTTTGGGAGCACCGNNGGTGCTCCAGCAGAGGGGGCACCTTCTGGTTCAATACCAGTTAGATCAAAACCACATTCAGTGCAAGCCGCATCCTCTTTACTGTTCATTTCACCACAATGTGGGCATTTAATACGGTCTTCAGGCAGCGGCTCGCCGCATACTATGCAATCATTTGCAATGACCGGATTAATTTGACCGCATTTAGGGCAGATCTTTGGAGCTGCAGCAGTAGCAGGCCTAAAACACATGTTGAACCCTTTCTAATGATTCAACAGACATCTTAAGCGTGTATCAACACCAAGATGTCTGTTTTGATTAAGAGCTATGGAATTAAAATCGAAGAGCACTTACCACGTTCAGCCATTTTTTCAGCCAGTTCGTCCAGTGGACCATACTCGATAGCACTAGCTAGGCAGTGAAGCTGGCAAGCAGGAACTTCACCTTTTTCAGTTCTTTCCTTGCAGAGATCGCAGTAAGAAGTTAACACCGGATAGTATTTATGCTCCCAGTCACCTTCCGTTTTTTCCCATGGACCTAATTCGAGCATCTTTATGCCCCACTGACCAAGCGGAAGATCGTGTTCATTCTTGCAGGATATTTCGCATGAGTGGCATCCTGTGCACCAGTAATTATCAAAAAGTAAACCGTATTTCTGTGTCATACTACACGCCTCCTATCTCATCAAGTCTTTTAGTTTGGCATCATTTTTAATGGAACCTGGGTAGTTTTGTGAGCTTGGTAGATCTTGTGCTCTATACTCAGTAATCGGGGGTTTGTCAGCTTTAGTAATCTTGCATGGTAAAGCCTTGTATGGAGCACCAAATCCATAGAACCCAATCTCGTTGTTTGGCACAAGTTCATTGATGTTTGATGCCCAAACGCCGCCGAGACTTGGCTCATTCATATCTTCTTCCGGATACCACCAGCCATGATCAGCATTTACAACATTTTCTTTCAGTCTTGTTGTCAGTTTGGCTTTCTCGTAGCATTTGCCCCATGGATTTTCGATGCAAACCCATTCCCCTTCAAAAATGCCAAGTTTAGCAGCAGTGTTTGGATGAATCTCAACTACAGGATAAGGCTTAATTTCTCTGAGAACTTTAACTTGACGATGCTCGGAGTGGAAGGAAGCCCAGTTCCTTGCACCGGTAGTAAGAATTAGTGGATACTCTTCTGCCCATTCAGGTTTGGCGATCTGAAGGAAGCGAGGCTCCTCGTATGACGGTAGTGGGTCTCCACCACATGAAGCAAACATCAAAGAATAGAGCTCGATTTGTCCGGTAGTGGTATTGAAGCCAGGGGACCCATCGGGACGTAACAAGCCACGCTCATACTTACGATATTCGGTCTTGCGGCAAACATCAACATGCTCTTTTAAGTAATCCCAATCTTTGCCAAACATTACAAGCTTTGTAAGATCTTCAGAAATATATCTTGCCGGACTTTCGAACTTAGTGGAGCCATCTTCAAGATGGAAATTATTCCAATAAGCAGGACGTTTAGAAAGATCTTCGATGATCTGGTATTCGCTTTTTGCTTCACCTAGCGGCTCGATGACCTTGATCATAGCTGCTACAGGACCTGGATGCTCACCCATTAGAGGAGTAGTGTATCCGTCATGTTCCAGCCAAGTTGCAAGCGGCAGGAATAGATCGCATGCTGCGGCAATGGTCGGATTAATAAAGATATCTTGAGCCACCACAAAGTCCATGCGTTGAAGGGCATTCTTCCAGCGCATTGGTTGGGCAGAATTGGTGGGCGCAACAGGATTGGTATGCAAGATCCAACAGAATCTAATCGGATAAGGATCGTCTGTCTCAATGGTTTCTAGGAATAAGTCCGGTACAGCTTTTCCAAGTAAAAGCTTAAAGATCGGATACTTGTTGAGACCGATAGTACTCTCGCGCTGCTCTTTTGTGACAGGATTTGGTGGCAGAGATTCTTTTTTCTTGCTGCCGGCCACACCGTCTACTGCATCATACTCGTTGCCACCAAAGTCAAGAGTGATGTTCCAGCCAAGATTGGTGCCACCGGGAATATCCAAATTACCGGTAATTGCAACTAAAGCATACAAGCAATGTACACTTTCGACACCGTTGGGATTTTGGTCATTGGCAAGACCCATGTTTAGACCCCAAGGTTTTTCAGATAAGCATCTAGCAACTGCCCTAATGGTTTCTTCGGGAACTTCTGTTACCTCAGATGCCCATGAAAGTGAATACTCGTTGACGCGATCCTTGAACTTGTCAAAACCGTAGCACCATTTTTCTACGAACTCATGATCATAAAGATCTTCATTGATTACCACCCAAAGTAGACCAAGTGCCAGTGCAGTATCGGTGCCGGGTCTTAGTTGCATGTGGTGGAGTGAGCGTGTTGACAGCCAGTTGACGCGAGGATCTACATTTATGAGCTGAGTACCACGTTTCATCAACTCAATGATCGAATGTCCCCATGTACCATCAGGATTTGAACGCAGAGAATCTCGACCCCAGTTAAGTAGATATTTGGGTTGGACAAATTCCGGGTCATCGTACTTGCCGGGTAGACCATTGGCATAGTCATACTCAATGTAACCTGCTCCGCCGATCATTGAACAGACGGTGTCTCTCGGTGCCATGCAGGAAAAACCACTTTGCGTATAACATTGGTTAGTGGTCACGCATACACGTGCCGAAGTATTGGTCATATATCGTCCGGCTTCGCGACCGGTTCCTGTGAGTACGGAAAGGCTGTTAGGGCCGTATTTTTCCTTACACTTTACGATCTCTTCTTCTATCTTGTTGTAAGCTTCATCCCAACTGATCACTTTCCATTTATCTGTTCCACGGTCTTTGGGATCACGAAACATTGGATGGACAATGCGATCGGGGTGGTACTGAATGTCTAAGGCACGCAAGCAACGGATGCAAAGACGCCCTTCTGTGACCGGATGATCCGGGTCGCCTTCCAGCTTTACGATCTTGCCGTCCTTAACAAAAGCTCTTATTCCACATCCAACACCATGACAACCTGGAGGTGACCACGGAGATGTTCGGTGAATCTCTGTTCCATCTGCAAGAACTTGCTTTTGTGGGGCTGCGGACTCTTTAATAAAAGTACTCACTGCATATACTCCTTTCTCGCTCTTCTATTTGCTGGATACCTGCTTAAAGAATTAAATAAGCTGATATTTAGTGCTAGTCTACCTGTGTGTCTTTGAATATCTAAAAGTTAAAAACGGTGATGTTGCTTTATAAAAAAGCTTTTGAGTTAGTCATTTTGAGATTGCAGGTATTCCAAAACAAAATAAAAGAAAGTCCAAATACTTTTATTAACTATTTAAAGGTACAAGCTAGCTCATATCTGTGACAACGCTTTACTTATAATATCCGACTTTATTCTATGCCACAGCCTTTTCTTATACTCACACAAATGGCATGGCTCAATGAGAAAGGAGTAACTATGGCCGATCAGGAAATCTTGGATAAGTACGCCGTAACTATTCAGAATCCCGAAACAAAAGAAGCCTACTTAGTGGAAGGCGATCTCTTTATCAAAAGAGAGTATCGTGATGCCAGAGAGCTTCAAACACGTGTTACCTATCACAAGATAGACGCAAGTAATGAGATGAGAGAAGACAACATGATAAACATGGGTGTTTGGGCAAAAGCCAGAAAGACCGGCGAGCAGGTCAAATAGCTTTTAAGCAGAGCACAGATAATCGCTAACAAAAAATTCGTGCTCAATCGTTTGTCATCTCAGGATTTGCATCAGTATCTGAAATGTTTGCACATATACGTTTACGAAACGTATGGTCGTGTGCACGAGACGAGAGGAAGACAAAATTGAGAAGTTGCTTTGATCCTAAAACTTATAAGAAAGACTGGCAATACCAAGAAGGTGACCTTACAGTCACCCGTACTTGCCAATGGTCAGCCCCCGGTTGTCACCAGGGCTGCAGCATTTTATTTTATACCGATAAGCAAGGAAAATTAATTAAGGTAGAAGGAGACCCCAACTCTCCTGTTACCGATGGTCGCTTATGCATGCGCTGTCTGGCTATGGTAGAGGCAGTGTATCATCCTGACCGTGTAACTCATCCGCTAAAGCGCATTGGTGAGCGTGGCGAAAATAAGTGGGAACAGATTACAATGGATGAAGCATATGACATAGTCATCGACATGGTCAAAGATGTGACCGAAAAATATGGTTCCAAATCTATCTGTGTTGGAACAGGCACCGGACGCAACGCCACGTGGCAAGCAAATATCCTCGGCACCGGTGGGTTTAAATCGCCAAACGATAATGCCGGCTTCTTAGCAGGAAGTTGTTGTTACACTCCTCGCATGGAAGCCATGAACTCTTTGTTTGGTGATACTTTGATCGCTGATTGCGGTCAACTCAATGAGAAAAGATTTGATGAACCAGAGTATCGCCGTCCGGATCTGTTTATTGTATGGGGTAATAACCCCTTGCGTGCAAACTCTGACGGTTTTTTGGGTCACTGGGTGATCGACTGCATGCGTCGCGGTTCTGAATTATTGGTGGTAGATCCACAAGTAACTTGGTTGGCTGTTCGCGCTAAGAGCCATTTACAGTTACGTCCGGGAACAGACGGAGCTTTGGCACTGGCGATATGCAACATCATGATCGAAGAAGGCTTATACGACGCTGATTTTGTAGATAAATGGACATACGGTTTTGCCGAGCTAAAAGAGCGTGTTAAGGAGTATACACCTGCTAAAGCCGCTGAGATAACATGGGTTCCGGAAGAAAAAATCT
>DBCW01000090.1 GCA_002293265.1 Eggerthellales bacterium UBA948 | reverse complement strand
CACCGATGGCAGCGTAATACGCACTGTGTGCGCAGAAATATAGAGCTTGCTTTGGATGTGCTCTATTCCTCTTCCTTTTGCCAACAGGTCAAATACTTCTTTTTCTCTTGCAGATAATTCGCAATCTTTGGCTAGCTAAATACATAAGAACAGCGGTTTTCAAAAAAGATAGAATAACTAGACTACACAACAACTCTACTATAGCATACAATGAATCAAGCAAGTACTTTAGTAGCTCACTGGGGTGGGAAATAATATGAATTCCAAAGTGGTGTTAAGAGAAATCACCACAAGGGTTAATAAAAACAGACTTGATTGGCAAGAAGTGAAGAGAGCCAACGAGATAGGATGGAAAATTGAGAGAAAAATAATTCGCCTATCTGAATGGGAACTAGAGCTGCTAAGAAAGAAAATCGGACTATAAAACAAACAGTATGGGGGAGAAGCACCCAGCACTTTACCAGGGTAATTGCACAGTGAACGGAGAAAGCATGTATACCGTAATTAAAAACAAAGTATATGACACAAGTACTGCAAAGCGCATCGCGGAGTATCATAGTGATGGTCTGAAAGAGACTTTGTACCGAAAAAAAACAGGCGAGTACTTTTGCCACTTTTACGACGAAGACGCGGACAATGAAGACTATAGAGCCGGATGGCGCGCGAAAGAAAAAATAGTGCCTTATGACTATGAAACGGCAAGAGATTGGGCGCGAATAAGCTTGGATGAAGCTAAATATGAAAGACTATTTGGAGATAGCGCCGAATGTGGAACAACTACGGTTACTGTGAGAATAAGTCAGGCAGCAGCAGACCGATTATATGCCAGGCAGTCTGCAACAGGTGAAACCGTAGGGCAGATTATTGAGCGGCTTGCAGAAAGCGTATAATCTTACCCTCCCTTGTAATCTTAGGATTGCCCTGCTAGAATGAGCGCCAGCGGACTGAAATTTTGACTGGCAGGAGGGCATTTGTTTGGTTTTGAAGTAGTGCTCTATCTGTGCTTGGGCGGTCTGGGCGGCGGTCTTTGCAGCATAGCCGGTGTTGCCGGACTGAGTATCCCACGTCGGTTTCTTGAAAGTACCACGCTCTCGCATTACTCCAATCTCATGAGATCAGCCTTTGTGATATCTGCGGCATCACTCGTACTTGGAAGCTTGCTTTTGCTCGCCGATCTGGACAATTTTGCCGCACTGACTTACCTGTTTTTCACACCGCCGTTTAACTATATATCTGTAGGAGCATGGCTTGTTGCCATTGATGTTGGGCTTTGCTTCATTTTGCTATTAGTTTGGAGAGCAGGGGCGGTGAGCCACAATATAATCGTTTTTCGAGCGCTACACGCAATATGCATACCAATGGGATTAGCCGTAGCTTTATACACCGGTCTGTTTTTGGCAAGCATGCGGGCGGTTCCGCTTTGGAACACACTGTGGCTGCCGGCATTATTTATGGAGTCGTCAATTTCGTGCGGGATAGTGGTATTTCTCGCCTTAATTCAGGCAAACGGCAAGGCAGCTACGTTTCCTGCTTATGTGAAACTGCTCGCGAAGGCAGACATAATAGTTGTGGCACTGGAGCTGCTTTGCGCCGCCGCATTGGTCTTAACACTGCTTTTGGCGCCAAGCAACGGGCACACAACTGCGGCAGGTGTGGCTTCGGTCATGAACCTGATAGCCGGCAAGAATGCTTGGATCTGGTGGGGTGGCTTTGTGGGGCTTGGTCTGCTCGTCACGGCGACGCTTGAGATCCTCACCATAAAAATTAAGGGTAACCTGCCCGGTCGTTTATGGTCTACACTGGGAGTATCATTTTGTGTGTTGGCAGGAGCTTTGGCACTTAGGTACTGTATCGTGGTGGCGGGTGCGCATCCCGCCTTAGGTTTTTAGGAGATAATGATGGGCAACAAGGACGGTTCTTTTCCTTTTGAGGTAGACCCTGAGTCGAGCTTGCCGCCGTGGTTGCAGCTACGTAAGCGATTGGTTTTTCTGATCGACTCCGGTTTTTACAAGCCCGGTGACCAGCTGCCTAAAATCCGCGAGTTGGCGGTTGAGATCTCCATCAACTTTAATACGGTGAATAAAGCGTACTTGAGTTTGCAATCGGATGGATATTTGAAGTCTATTCGTGGTAAGGGCATGTTTGTGTCTGAATCGCTTGTGGGCAGCGAGTCCGGTTCGGCGGAGGATCTCGAAGCGGTTCTCGACGATTGCCTGCAAGCTTGCAAGGGCATGGGGCTTACTTATGAGGAAACGGCAGAGCAAATGATGCTTAGAGCCAAAATGCTTACCATGATCGAGACGCTTCCGTATCGGTTGCCCGGCTCTAACGTGGTTGCATTGAGACCGGACAGCTCCACAGCGAAAAATACCAAGGAGGTTTAAGCGTGGACACTAAAAGCCGTAGTAGTGTCAAAGGTGTTAGCAAAGATAGCAACAAGAAGATCAGGTCTTATCACCTGGCTCCTGAGGTAATTGATAGTTCAGGTGGCGAGAGGGCATCCGGAGCAGGCGTTATCTTGCTCAGTGCCGCAATGTTTTTGTTCATTTTGCTGCTCGCTGTTGCCATTGGCGTTTACTTTTCAGGTGCCTTTAATATCGTTGTTGCCACCCTGTCTTTCGTGGTAGCTGCTCTCGTTACAATGTCGGTGCATATTGCGCAGCAATGGGAGCGCGTTGTTGTTTTACGTTTTGGAAAGTTTAATCGCGTATCAGGACCGGGTCTGTTTTGGACGATCCCTTTTATCGAGCATAACACTATACGCATCGACTGTCGTATGCGTGCGACCAGTATCGAGGCTGAAGAAACGCTGACTGCGGATCTGGTGCCAATGAATGTGAATGCTGTGCTGCTTTGGGCGGTATATGACGCAAAGGCAGCATGCAATGAAGTGAGTGATTTTGCGCGTACCGTAAAGATGATCGCTCAAGCTGCTTTGCGTGACGCTATCGGGCAGCTCACAGTTGCCGAGGTGGCTATACGCCGCGAGCAGTTGGATATCGACATCAAACGGGTACTTGAAGACGAGGCATCTCAGTGGGGAATCGCCATACATTCGGTAAAAGTGCGCGACATCTTGTTGCCACCTGAGTTACACGAGATCATGAGTATCGAGGCTCAGGCCGAGCAGCGCAAGAAAGCACGCATAATCCTCATGGATACCGAGCAAGACATAGCCGCAGTCGCCCAGGAGGTAGGGGAGGCTTATGGTGGTGGAGATGCAGCCTTGCGTCTGCGTGCCATGCACCTGCTCTACGAAAGCGTGCGTGAGACCGGCGGCACTGTTGTGGTGCCAAGCTCATTTAGTGAGGGCTTTGGCGATGTTTTACCTGAAGGAGTTAAGTTTCCGGGGCAGAGGTAGTCGTAGAGACAGCATTAATCGAATTTGGAATAGCTGGCTTTAGTTCATCCATTTTGTGTAAAAAGATGCAAAAATAGTGTTGATTAGCGAAAAATAATCTATTGATAAGAATAATACAAAGATAATTTTATCCCAAAGACAGGATAATTAATCCTAGGATTAGCATATTAATCCTAGGATTAATAT
>DBCW01000016.1 GCA_002293265.1 Eggerthellales bacterium UBA948 | reverse complement strand
AAGCCACGTATAAATGTGGTCTTGCCGCTACCGTTACAACCTACGATGCAGATATAATCACCGGCACTGATCCGACAGTTTACATCTTCGACTGCTAAAATGCCGTCATAACCAAGCGCTACATTTTTGCAGTTGATAAGCGTCATTTAGGCCAGAGCAATCTTTAAGGTGTCCGCATTCTTTTTCATAATGCTCAAATAAGTTGCGCCGCTGTCAAAATCACTTTTTGTAATATTGTGACAAGAGTGAAGCTCAAGCGCCTGAGTTCCCGTCTCGTTGGCTATTGAGTCAGCTATTTTATGATCGGACAACTCACGATAAAGCACTACCGGGACGCTTTCTTGTCTGACCACATCTACCAACGCAGCTACAGTTTTCGCGCTAGCTTCTGTTGCAGTAGAGCATCCGGGGAAAGCTGCCTTGCACTCCAGTCCGTAATCATCGGCAAAATATCTGAAAGGAAATCTATCGCCAAATACAAGGAATTTCTTGCTACCGGAATCGACAATACCCTTTATCTCGTTATTCAGTTTTGTTAATTCGCCGCAAAAAGCAGCCGTGTTTCTCTCATACTGATCGTGATTCTCTTCATCGATAGCGCATATTTCATCGGAGATAGTCTGTGTGATGATCGCGGCATTATTAAGCGAAGTCCAAACATGCTCGTCCAATTCTCCCTCTTCTTCAGCCGTTGATGGATCAGCTAAAACAGCAATGTCTTCATCCACAGTATTTACACAATCGATCATTTTTATCACGATCATCTTGTCGTTGTTAATCGAAGTAAGCAGATTATCGACCCAAGCATCCGACTCCCCACCTGCGTAAATAAATATATTGCAGTCTTCAAGTGAAATGATATCTTGCGGAGTTGGTTCGTAAGAGTGCGTCTCACTTCCCGGTGGCACCAACATGCTTACGTCAGCCAAATCACCAACTATTTGGCGCGCGAAATCATATGAAGCAAAAACTGTTGTGATAATTTGCGGCCTACTTTTGTCGGCAGCTACACTTGCGTTTGTATTGGCGCAGGCAGATAGCGTAAGCACAGAGAACACGAGTGTAGCGGCTAAGAAAAATCTCCCAAAAGCACCTCTGTTTTTTCTAAAGAATCTCATTTCTGACTCCATCATGTAAACTACATGTAGACTAGGATGTGCAATAATCAACAGTATAGTCTATACATAATGCACCAACAAGAAACGAACAGAAAACTAAGTATGAGGCCGCGCAAGTGGTGTGTTATTCTGACCAAGAGAAGTGCCGATCAATCGGTGCTTTACTACATTACTGGCACATGAGGGGGTTATGGCTGGATCAGGGAGTGAGTGAAGGAAGCTTATGAGCCAACAAGGCGATATCGAGACAATAGCTAAAGCGTTTGCGTCTCAGCAGATCAAAGCTATATCTGACTATATTAGAAGTGGCATCAACAATACGATCAATGGATCAGGGCATAAGACCGAAGAACATATTGGCTTTGAGCTGGAGCACTTTATTGTGCGAAAAAGCGACGGTGGATATGTACCATATCTGGATAACTCGCAGACCGGTGAAGCCGGCGTACAAACAGTACTTGAGCGTTTGGCGCCTTATTATGATGACTGCGTTTATGAAGAAGAATCCGATGGCACTAAGTATCTTATGGGGTTATCGCGAAAGTATTCCAACATCACACTGGAGCCGGGAGCACAATTAGAGATCAGTATAGGTCCGGTGATTCATATATCTGAACTTGACGAAGAGTATAAAAAATTTCGCATAGAGCTGGATGCAATACTTGAAGAGCTGGATTTTGAAATTGTGGAGCTGGGGTATCACCCATCGATTGCGGCTAAAGATATTCCGCTTTTACCAAAGTCTCGATACCTTTTTATGGATCAGCATTTTAAAAACACCGGACAACATGGTATTTGTATGATGCGAGCCAGTGCATCTACTCAGGTAAGCATTGATTTTTCCTCTGAGGATGATGCGGTGCAAAAATTCAAAATAGCAAGCTTATTGAGTCCACTTTTTGCGTTCGTAACCGACAACAGCCCGATATTTGAAAATGAACCGATAGCGTTAAGGGGCAACACTAAGCGACTGACCGGGTCGGGGCTACCTGTAACGGATCGTATGGTAAGAACAGCCATATGGGATGATGTTGATGAGTTGCGCTCAAAAACTATGCCCAATACCTTTGATGAAGATTTTAGCTTCTTGTCCTATGCAAATAAGATATTTAACTCGCCGGCAATTTTTTCTTTTGATAATTCCGATTCTGATAGTCTGCATATCTCTCAATACTTAGGCGAAACAACATTCAGTGAGCTTCTGGCAGGGCAAGAACTAAATCGAAGTACCGTAGAACACATATTGTCGCTGTTCTTTTACGATGTTCGCTTTAAGACCTATGTTGAGATACGCGCTGCCGATGCCATGCCTATCCAATATGCATTAGCATTTGCGGCACTAATAAAAGGTATTTTTTATAATGCTGAGGCATTAGATATCTTGGGCAAACGACTTCAAGATTTTGATGCAGATGATGTTGTCGACGCAAAAATTGCTCTTCGTGAGGATGGTTATGATGCGATCGTGTACCAGTGTCCGGCTGAAAATTGGTTAGACGAGTTGATATTATGCGCAAACGAATCATTGGACAAAGAGGAGCGAGGTTATCTTGAACCCCTGGCAATGCTCATTGCCGGCAGAAAAACATTGGTGGATTTTTAAATGAGAAGTTCAATGGTAGACCTCAGACAAACCTATCTCAAGTGCCTGGATGAGCTGGAAGGCGATATTGATGGTCGCTTAAGCGCACAAAAGTACTTGATGGGTTCTACAGCCATATACCACGATGACGTTATCGGTGTCGGTTATGTTCCCAAAATCTACGATATGATGGCATTGCGCTTTATGGATGATGTGGTAAATAAGACTTACAAGATATTGGAAAAAGTGACCCGAAGATTTTTGGATGATGCTGAATATAGAGAGTTGTTTGGTTTCTCTCCCATTTTAGAAAAACTCATTTGCTTACCAACCGGTTACGCGAGCGTTATCCCAATCATGCGAATGGACATCTTTTTGGACGAAGAAAACTTAGATTTTGGTTTTTGTGAGTTCAATACTGATGGCACTTCGGCGATGAACGAAGACCGTGAGACCGGTTTAGCCTTAACCAAAACGAATGTTTTTCAAAACCTTGAAAACAAATTGAAGCTGGAGCGACAAGAGCTATTTGATGGCTGGATCCGAGAATTCTTAAACATCTATCAATCTTTTGAACAAGCTATCGATAATCCTACTATCGCAATTATAGACTTTACCGCCAGTTCAACAATTTACGAGTTTCTCGAGTTTCAACGGCGTTTTAAAGAACAGGGACATCGTTGCATCGTATGCGACGTAGCGGATCTGGTTTGTAAAGATGGTTTCTTATATGCTCAAATAAATGCCGATAATGATATCGGTTTAACAATTGGTGCCGGTACGAACGCGATACCGGTAGAAAATGCTGCTGCCGAGATAGCTTTTGTTCGCATTGATGCTATTTACAGGCGCGCGGTTACCGGCGAAGTGGTTACAGCTTTGGAGCAGGATTCAACGCCAAACAGAGGAGCCAACGCCTTGGTAAGTGCAGTTACAGACAAAGCCGTTTGCATGATCGGCGGATTTGTAACCCACGTTGCGCATTGTAAGCAGTTGTTTGCAGTGTTACACAACCCTATGACTGCGCACTTCCTCGACAAAGAAGAGATCGATTTTATCCAGAAACATATTCCTTTTACAGCTATTTTAGGTGAAAGCCATATTGATATTGATACGATCAAGAAAAACAAAGATCAGTGGATACTCAAACCTGAAGATGGCTACGCTTCAAAAGGAGTTCACGCAGGTTGTGACAAAGACCTTGCTACTTGGGAAAAGCTGGTTGATGAGTGCAGTAAACAGCGCTACATTGTTCAAAAGTATTGCAAACAATATGCGTCAACTAACTCCCGACTGGTTCCTGTGAACAAGGACGGCCAACCTAAATACGTAGATCGCGATAGTTGGCTTGCAGGAGACTTAGCGGATAATCCCAAGTTTTTAGACGGTTGGAATAACCTGACCGGTATGTACGTATATAATGGCAAGTTCAGTGGATTGTTTGTACGTGCGGGTAGAGCAGGAATCATTGCCGGGTTTGCCGGAGGTCTAACACTTGCGTCGCTGCTAAGCAATTATGATCAAGACTCGGGGCTCGCAGTCCGTACTGCATAGCCCAGCTGAAATAAAATACGTAACTAGAAGAAAGCTTCAAAAATGACTGAAACAACAAACGATATCCGTGTGCGCTTTGCACCGTCGCCTACAGGAAATCTGCACATTGGTGGTGCACGCACGGCTGTATATAACTGGGCGTTTGCAAAGCGCAATGGCGGCAAGTTCATACTACGCATCGAAGACACCGACCCCGAGCGTTCTACCCCGCAAAATACTGCTCAGATAATCAGATCACTAAAGTGGCTGGGGCTGAGCTGGGATGAAGGCCCGGAAGTTGGCGGCGACTACGGACCTTACCTACAAACCGAACGCTTTTCTACATATGGTGAGGCTCTCGAGTCTCTTAAGGCGAAAGATGCAGTTTATCCTTGTTTTTGCACTACTGACGAGCTGGCGCAAAGACGTGATGCGGCAATGGCCGCAAAAAACTATAGCGGCTATGACCGCAAATGTCGTCATTTATCTAAAGAAGAGGCTAGCGCGCGCATTAACAACGGTGAGGCACACACTTGGAGACTTAAAATTCCACTAGACAGAGGTGACGTAGAGTTTGATGATCTGGTATTTGGCAACACGACCTTTCCGATAACTCAGATGGACGATTTCATCCTCGTTCGTTCAGACGGCTCCCCTACTTATAACTATGTTGTTTGTTTAGATGATGCCCTGATGAAGATATCTCACGTCATCAGAGGTGACGACCACCTGTCCAATACGCCCAAACAGATATTGGTCTACGAGGCTTTAGGTATGCCTGTGCCCAGGTTTGCGCATCTCTCGATGATACTGGGACCGGATGGTAAGCGTTTATCAAAGCGTCACGGCGCAACAAGTGTTGAAGCCTATAAGGAACAAGGGTTTTTCCCGGGAGCATTGCTTAACTATCTTTCTTTGCTGGGCTGGTCGCTAGATGGTGAGACAACTATTTTTGATGCTGAGGTACTCTGTGATAATTTTAGTCTAGACAGAGTATCAAAGAATTCGGCTGTCTTTGATGAGAAAAAATTGGAGTGGGTTAACGCCAGTTACATCAAAGAAATGGGTGCTCCCGATTTTATTGATGCCTTACTGCCATATCTTCGTGAGTATGGTTTCATTCGCAACGGGTCAGTCATGTATGACTCGGACATGCAGTTAGTGAGCGGCGCTAAAGCTAATGATACTGACATTGAAAACGATGTTGACAAAAACCGTAAATGGTACGAAGACATATATCCTTTAATCGCTGAAAGAGCTAAGACGATTGATGAAGCTGCCAAAATGACAGCATATCTATTTAGCGGATCAGATGTATATCTTGATGAAGCATCGATAAATAAGTGCCTTAAGGTTGAGGGCGCAAAACACATCCTTGAAAGAGTTACTGAAGTACTTTCTTCCTCTGAGCTCAACTGGAATACTACTTGCATTGAGGATGAATTGCGCAAGCTTCCTGATGAAATGGGCATAAAACCTAAAGTGGTGTTTCAGGCTGTCAGGGTTGCTATATGCGGCAACACTGTCTCTCCGCCTTTGTTTGAATCCATTGAGTTACTTGGAGCAATAAATACCATAGCAAGGCTTTTAAAAGCTACTGTTATTGCATCTTAAATATGTTTAAGCCCCGGGCTAAGCCACAGAATGGATCTTTGAGACAGTGGCTCCGGGGATATTGTCTGTTGTTTGCTTAACTGTTTTAAAATGTCTGCCCGAATTAGGCTTCTCGTTAAACAACCATGCAACAGCAGCAGATTTTGGACTCATGGGTTTTGTTGGTACTTTTTTATTGGTGCTAGCTATACCCGGTGTAATTATCGCTTGCTCCCTAGAACCGTATATTGATGTAACTATTTTGGGGATCATGTCTCCGGTAAAATCCATCGAGGGTTTCTCGTGCGGCTCTTCTATAAAGTCAAATTCATCATTGCTGTTTAATCCTATTGAAACACTAGGAGCTGCTTGATTGATGGTATAGTTAGCAAATTGAACATGCATATCATATGGTTGATTACTTTGAGTTCTTACATTTTGATAAGGTCTTCTCTTCTCGATTGGAACATCAATATAATCCACAACAGTAGTAGGTTTCTTTTCTTCCGCTAATGT
>DBCW01000039.1 GCA_002293265.1 Eggerthellales bacterium UBA948 | reverse complement strand
AAGCCGCTTGCTCGATAAAGCCGTTTCTAAAGGCGTTATCCATAAAAATCAAGCCGCAAATCGCAAATCGGGAATTTCTAAACTCGCAAACAGCGTAGCTGCTTTAGAGAAATAATTCTGCTTAGGAAACACCACGCGGTGTCCGAAAAGTCTGGCTACCTAAGGAATTGTAGATTTTTTAGCGTGTCTTAACCTGCCGCCCTATAAAGGCGGCAGTTGTTTCATGCCCCGGTACTACAAACTTTGCCGCTGCAAGCTTCAATGATCCACTTTTCTAATAGTTGCTTGGGATCACTACCGGATTTCATCTGCTTTTCTACTGCCGGTGCAACCTCCAAAAGCTTTAACAGCTCTTCTTTTTTGTAGAGCTCTGCACCTTTCACGATTTCTCGTATCTGCCAATCCTGCTTGCCCATACCCTGCGCGATTGGCATGCGTCTACTTTTCAGAGTTTGTGCGGTGAGAATTTCCCGGATCCTGGTCACACATATTGCAAATAAGCCAACTTCCGTAAATCCGGTCATTCTGCTTGATAGCTTCAAGCAAAGAGAAAGATCACGCATTGCTAAAGCATTTGTAAGATCCCAAGACTTTGGCTCTACAATTCTTACTACGTGAAAGTTAACATCATCTTCTGAGATCGTTTTCTCGTTTGAGCTCTTTTTGATCGCTGCCAGTTTTTTAGTCTCTGTGCTTAATGCTACGGTAGACGTGCCTACTCTATCGATAAGAGCATTGGCAGCGGCCGAGCCGATATCCACTCCCTCACCTTGTGCAATCCCGCGTATCAACTGTGGCAGTTCAAAACGCTTTTTTTGGCTGCAATCTATGATCGATTGAGGGTTGTACTTCTCTAATCCTTTATATAGGCGAGTGTTTCGAGCCAGTTTTTTCGCAGTCATTGCCAAAACTGTCATCTGCGATGGCGAGCTTGCGTAGTCTGTTAGAGTTTCCAGCAAAGGCTTTTTCCATGAATCAACTTCTTTGAGAATCACAAGGCGAAGCGGTGAGCCAAAAGGTATAGTGTTTAAAACATCAACCAGATGAGCAGTACTTTGAATATCTTTTTCAAAGATTACTTGAATATTCATCATACTCTCATCTATTGCTTCGATACGTTTTTTAAGTCTATCGACAAGCATTTCTTGTTTTAAACTGTCATCTCCATTGAAAAGATAAATCCCCAGCAATGGTCTTTCGGTCATTTTTGCCTCACAAACTTTTACATACAAATAAGTTAATCTGTTATGTTATCACAGTAAACCTGAAGATCATTTTTTTGAAAATGCAGAGTAATGTTTCCGTTTTGATCGGTTCTAAATATCCTTACATTCAGATCATCCAAGACATCCAATGTATCTGCGGCTGGATGGCCATAAGAATTATTTTCTCCCACACCGATTAATGCGATCTTACACTCCATCTCTCTCACTAAAAAGTCTGACAAGGAATTCCTTGACCCATGATGACCAACTTTTAGTATGTCATATTTTGCATCAGGCATTGTTTTTTGAATCACTTCTAACTCGCGATGCTCTAAATCTCCTGTGAGTAACATGCTTGTATCAGAAACACCGTCTTTTTCATGATCGTATAGTAATTCAAGACAGATACTTTCGTTGTTTCCGCCTTCTGATATTGCTTTTTGCGGCCAAAGCATTTTAAGCGAGATGTGCTTGCCAATCTTTATGCTGTCACCACAAGAAAGTTGTCCGGTCGCCTTGCCAATTAATTGCTCTGCTACGTTAAACACTTCCTCATCGCCTCTGCTGTCATTTAGTCCCTCAGCAAAATACACATTGCCTATTGGTATCGTTCCAATTAAAGCTCCAAGAGCTCCACAATGATCTTCATCCAGATGTGTAACAATGATGGCATCGATCTTTAATACACGTTGCCTTGCTAACGCCTCTAAAAGAGCTGAATCACTTTTGCCGGTATCTACTAAAACATTTGTTGAGTTCTCCCTTATCAAGATCGAATCTCCTTGCCCTACATTTAACATGATAACTTGAGGTCGCATCGGAAAATACACTGTGGAAATCATGAAAATAACAGCCATACAAGTGATCATTGATATCACTTTAAGCTTAATTCGCGATGGCTTTGGCCAAGCAACGTAAAAAACTGTAGCAATTATCAGCATAACTAGAATACTCGGAGCCAATTCTAAGGCCATTGGCAAGCAAGCATATGGCAGTGAAGCACACCACCCGGCAATATACACAGAAACATCAGCTACCGTACAAAGTGCAAATATTAATGGGTCTGCAAGCGTGCCTAAAAGCGGCATTATACATAAAAGTACAACACCTACCGCCACAAGCACAGTTATGAAAGGAGTTACTAAGACATTCGCCAGGGGACTGATAAGCGAAAGCGTTGCAAATATCGGTGCTGTAATAGAAACTGTTGCCAGCTGAGCCGTTATAGTCATAGCCAGTGGATTAATAAATCCACTTTTGAACAAGTTTGCGAGTTTTTTGTGGTCTGTTAACTTTTTTGGTAAAGCAAGAGCCAGATAACCAAAAATCAATGGACAAAAGATTGTTAAACCAAAAACTGCAAAAACAGAAAGCCAAAAACCGATGGAAAATGCAGTTGGCGGCTGCAAAGCAAGCATTACTATTGCGGCAGCAGACAGCGCTGATGGTATATGTGTTCTGCGTCCGAGCAAAGGACCAATACTGGATATGAACACCATAACTGTAGCGCGAATTGCTGAAGGCTGAAGCCCGGTCAATACAACAAAAGCAACTAAGAACAGAGTTATAATAGTGATCTCAAGCCATCTTTTTAAAGCGAGTTTTCTAAGCAGGTACATCAACAACGCCGCTATGATGACCAAATGACCACCGGACACTGCAACTAAATGTGATAATCCACTTGTTTTATAAGCGCGACCAGCTTCGGAATTATCCAGTTGAGATGTCTCCCCCAGCAAAACACCTTTTAGTAAAGCAGAGCCGTCTGTATCAAAACGTGACAACAAGGATATATTCTTATTGCGAAAGGTGTAGATGGCATCCTGTAGCGTATTTACCCCTCGATATGGTTGAATACTTTCAAGGGTTACAGAACCTATAACCCCTTTTTGATGCAGAAACTCTTGATGTGATGTAAGTGGCTTAAATCTGACTTTTGCAGTAAACTTTGCGCCAAGGCTAAGTGGCTCTTGGTCTTGCCCCCAAAGTATCCTGACCCTTGCACGCATATTGTTGTCAAGGCTTATTGTTGCCAACGAAACTGCCGATATCGCTCCTTTTGACGGATCTTCTTCGACGATAAACGCAAAAGCCTTATTACTATTTTGTTCTACAAGCTGTTTTACATGCTCTTTAGCATCGCTCATGGTAGACCAATGTAATAACCCTAAAACAACACCTGCTATCAACGCTAATAATGACATCACGATTGCTTGCGTTACTTGAGGATATCTCTTATTGCATCGTCCACCAATTATTATTGCTATTGACAATGGAATAAATAGGCACATTAAAAGTGGCTCCGCACTATTCCAAACTGCTGTTTGAGCAAAAAATAATCCTGCCCAAAGTGCTGCGATAGGTAACAATAGTATGGGTAAGGCCGGACGAATTACCTCGTTAGTCTCATTGATAGTCTCGTTTTTCATACACAGATCATGTCAGCAAGGCTTTCGAATTTCTTATCTCCTATGCCGGAAACATCTTTAAGCTCTTCGGTGCTCTTAAAATCTCCATGTTTCTCACGATACTCAATAATCTTTTTAGCTGTAGCCTCTCCAATTCCTGTTAGCGTTTTGAGTTCTTCTACCCCAGAAGTGTTTATATTTACTTTTGCCTGGTTTTGCACAAATTCTGATGATGTGTTGACTCCTGATTCTTTTTGTCCACTTGCACCGGACTGGGCAATACGATTTGCCTCTCCTGAAGCGACTTCATCTAAAGTAGGAATATGAACATGAGTTCCGTCTTGTAGATTTGAAGCCAAGTTTATATAGTTGATGGCTGCGTTTTCACCAAGTCCGCCGGCCGCTATGATCAAATCGTTTATCCGAGCATTTGATGCCAGCTCAAAGACACCGCAGGTTTTTATAGCACCGGTTATATAAACAACAATTTTCAGATCAGCAGTCTCATCGTTTGTTATTGCGTGATTTGTTACATTTGTTTGTGGGATAGCTGCTTTTGCATCCACGTTATTTTCAACTTCTACATTTGTTGTTGCCTGTGCGGTCTCTACAGAAAAGTTATCACTGCTCAACTTGGGCCACACAAAAAAGATTAACAATGCAATGAGGGCTACAAAGCCGATAATCACTATCATCCTTATAGACTTGGGGTTTTTACTCTTATCGCCTTGCCAGCTTGTAGCTTCATCTGTGTAGTTAAAACAACCCTTCATCAAAACTCCTTAAATAGTAGTTTTAAGAGTTGTATGCTAACAACGTATATTGGAATTTTTACAAAACGAGCTCTGAATAATTACTGAACACGCATAGAAATCTTGTCACTCAAACTCAGTAACCTCAATTAGTGTATCGATCTCGTCAAGCCAAACGTCTATTGGAAGATCTTGCCAGATTGCCTCTACTGCATTTGGTCTTGCATGTGTTTCGGGGTTTCTGGGCATGAATAACGTACAGCAGTCTTCGTGGCTTTGTGAAGATATTTCATAGGTACCCAAGCGCTCTGCTTCGGCAATTATCTCCAACTTATCGGTGCCGATAAGTGGCCTGAGAATAGGATACTCAGCCACAGAATCAACTACAAATATGTTGTCTAAAGTCTGCGAAGCAACTTGACCAAGCGATTCACCGGTCACCAGAGCTCTCGCATTAAACCTAATAGCCACTCGGTTAGCAACAGCGATCATCAGCCGTCGATAAAATATCACTCGTAGCTCTGAAGGAACAATCGCGGCAATTCGCCGTTGAAACTCTCCAAAAGGAACAACACAGAGCCTATTTACGCCTCCGCAAAGATTCAAAACGATTACTATGTCATTTACCAGATGTTCAGAGGTATCAGCGGCTTCTGGACGCCCTGAGAAGTGTAGAGCGGTGACGTATGCGCCTCGCTTGATCAAACGCCATGTAGCCACCGGAGAGTCAAGCCCGGCAGACAACAAGGAAACAACACTTCCGGCAGTACCAACAGGAAGTCCGCCAACGCCTTTAACGGTCTTGGCGTAGACAAATGCCGAGCCCTCGACCATCTCAACATGAAGGCGCGCGTCAGGATCTTTCATTTTCACTTTTTTATTTGGAAGCTTCTCACACAGCCAAGCGCCAACTATTTGATTTATAGTCATGCTATCTATCTCAAATGATGTGTTTGCGCGTCTGGCATCAACTTTAAAGCTCTCGTATGGCTCGCATTGCTCAAGTATCCACAACGAAGCATTTTGAATAGCGTTTATATCTTGCTTGAGTTTTACTCCGCAAGATACGCGCACCACACCGGGAAGACGAGATATTCTATCGGCAACTTCTGCAGTATCTTCCCATGAGTTCACTTCAACTAAAAGTCGACCGGATATTCGCTTAACAAAAACATTAGAAAACGCTGCCAGTTTGTGTTCAATGTTTTGCTTTAGTTGACGCTCAAAAGAAGAGCGATTGCGACCTTTTAAGCCCACCTCGTGATAGTGAACCAAGCAAATAAAATTAAGGTTGTTATTTAGACTCATCGTTTGTAAACTGCTGATCGTCAAAGCCTACTTCGTTGCGGTTTATTTCCTCCATAGCAAGTGAAAGAGGTTTCCGTCCGGCAAGTTGAGCAATTTGAGTAGCAGATTGCAAAGCGATTGCGCGGTCGCGCTGACCACGCATCATATCGTTGATGTCGCGAGCGCGCTCTGAAGCGATTGCGCATAGCAGGTATTTATCGTTATTTGATTTTTCCAACAGATCATCTATTGGCGGTTGCATAAGTGACATGCACGTTCCTCATTTCGAGATCAGTTCAAACAATTCCTCGGCAGCTGTGTCAAGATCGTCGTTTACAATAACTTTGTCATAGCTGCTTGCGTACTCCATCTCCCCTACTGCATTGACCAGCCTGCGCTTCATAGAGGTCTCATCCTCTGTGCCGCGTCCTCTCAATCGCTCTTCCAGAACTTCCAATGAAGGTGGCGCAATAAAAACTAATATCGCTTCAGGCATCTTTTCTTTTACCTGAAAGGCACCTTGGGGATCTATCTCGAGTATCACGTTTGTTCCTTGCCTCAAACGATTAACTACGTTCGATCGAATAGTCCCATAACGATTACCGTGGACGTTTGCCCATTCGAGCAAATCGTCCACGGCTAAGAGTTCATCAAACTTCTCNNAAAATAATAATGAACCCCATCTTGTTCGTTGTTTCGGGGGGTTCTGGTAGTTGCAGAGACTGAAAGCCAGCTCGAACCCAATCGATGCATTATCTTATTTAATAGCGCACCTTTGCCAGCTCCAGACGGGCCGGAAACGATGAATAGGTTTCCGGACATTCAGTCTTATCCCAGACGCTCTAATAGAGCTGCTTTCTGCTTCTCCCCTAGTCCCTTGACACGACGTGTATCGGATATGTCTAGCTCGGCGAGCAGCTTTGCTGCCTTTGCTTTGCCATAACCGGGCAACGACTCAATTAAAGTTACCACTTTGATCTTGTCGACCACAGGATCTCCTGCTTTAGCGAGTACGGCTGCAAATGTCAGCTCACCACTCTTTACCTTCTCGCGAATTGCTGCGCGTGCGCTTCTTGCTGCAGCAGCTTTCTTTAGGGCTTCAGCACGTTGTTCTGCAGTCAG
>DBCW01000079.1 GCA_002293265.1 Eggerthellales bacterium UBA948 | reverse complement strand
ACCGCCACCGGCTTTTGGGTGAGAGATACCCTCACATGTAATATTCACAATCCCGGCTTCTTCTGCTGCCTTAAGCAAAGAAGAGAAAGCCGTCTCCGACATCCTTTTTAAACCTTGGCTTTGGGCTTGTAAGAACAGAGCCGCCTTTGTAACAGAAGTGGAAGTTGGATTATTACTGTGAAAATCGAGCAATGCCTTTTCGATCTGAGAAAAAGCTTTTTGCATCACCGGACGCGTTGTGTAATAAGGAGTTGTCGAATCTTCTTTTACAGAACCACCATCACCGGTTGGTAATCTAGTTGCCTTTTTCTCCTCTTTGATCAAGATCAGCGCTTTTACTGCCGCGCCAACTTCGATCCCTAAATTAGCACTCAACTCAACAGCATTTACCGGAACAACTTGAAGGTCGAGGTAACGCCTGACGGCCATTTCCACATTGCCATCTCGCAGCGACTCTAAGAGTTCTACCTCACCTGCCTTTAAAGTGGTTCTTCGCTTGGGAGAGACCATGAGCACCATGCCTCCGCCAACAACACGTGCCGGAGAGTAAAACCTGAGCACAAACCGGTCTTGCCAACTTAGCGGCAATGGCTTATCCAACCGCAGCTGTGCAAAAGCGCTCTCGCCTACAGCCAGACTCTCCCGATCGTTCGTAAACAGTATGCGCCCAACAACTTCGCGAGTTCCGTGTGAAACGCGCAGACGCATACCGCTCTTAAGTGGTTTTCCGCTTGTACCGCTATCCAAATAACTCACCCAGGCATCAAACCTATCGCTAGGCTCAATAAGTCCAACACTAGCCAAAAAATCTCCGGGGCGAACCTCATCGGTCTTAACAGCATTAAGATTTATCGCCACTCGATTTCCGGCTTCCGCGCGCTCTACCTGCTCGCCATGTACTTGTACACTGCGTACCCGAACACGCTCATTCTGCGGCAATAATTCAAGCTCATCACCGGGTGATACGCTTCCGCTCCACAGCGTTCCTGTAACAACCGTACCACTGCCTTTAATGCTAAATACCCTGTCGATCGGATACCGCACATAAGTCGCATAAGTACTTTCCAAAACTTCGTGCGCGATATCTGCGATGGCTCCAAGAAGCTCTGTTAAACCTTGACCGCTACGAGAAGACACAGCAACAATTGGTGATGAGCTAAACGAGCTTTTATGCAAAAAACTGTGTATCTCAGCGGTTACCAGATCAATCCAGTCTTCATCTACAAGATCACATTTTGTGAGCGCCACCACGCATCGTTTTATACCGAGCACCTCAAGTATTGCCAAATGCTCACACGTTTGCGGCATTATGCCATCGTCAGCTGCAATGCACAACAAAGCAATGTCGATACCACTAGCGCCGGCGATCATTTGCCGTACAAAGCGCTCGTGACCGGGTACATCAACCACTCCCATGTGAGTTCCATCCGGCAGTGCCAGCTCGGCAAAACCCAACTCTATGGTTATTCCGCGCCTTTTTTCTTCACTGAGCCTATCCGGATCTACACCAGTTAAAGCTTTGATCAGACTGGATTTTCCATGATCGATATGACCGGCGGTGCCAAGCACCATATGTTTTTGTTTATGATCCGTCACTGCTGTCATCTATTCAAAGTCAAAAAATATTCTGCTACACGTTTTGCGATCATCTCAAGTTCAAAGTCGCCACACAAGGTGCGCACATCTAAGATGAGTTGCCCATCTTGCACTCGTGCGATTATCGCAGTATCGTCGCCGCTTTTTGCCAGCCAGCTTGCCAAGCCATCCACACTACCCTTGAGAGGTGATATACAAACAGCCGGACTTGGAAGCTCAAGCCCCGGCAAAGTTCCACCGCCCACTCGAGCAACCTGTAAGCTTACTTCTACGTTTGCAACCGCTTCGCCAATACGTGCAAATATCTGCTCATTTATCTGCGCCTTAAGAGAGTTTGCTATGGGATTTAAGTCCTCTGCCCGCTGAGTGAGCATCGACAAACTAGGTATCTGTTCTAGGGCAGATTCTCTACGCAAGTAAAGGCGCAATGTAGCGGCTAAAGCTGCCAAAGACAGCTTATCTAGGCGAAGCGCCCGAGCAAGCGGATGTGACTTAAGGCGGTCGATATATTGCTTTTTGCCTACGATGATTCCACTTTGTGGTCCGCCAAGCAGCTTATCGCCGGAAAAAGACACCAGATCGCAACCTTGATCAAGTATCTCGCCAACCGAAAGCTCATCCCAGCTGCCAGCGGCTTCTTCAGACAACAGTTCGTCGGTCTTGATCATAAGTCCTGTACCCTGATCAAAATATAGCGGCAAACCTCGTCCATGAGCTAAACTTGCCAATTCCCGAGCACCAACCGACTGTGTAAAACCGCTGATAAGATAATTGGAGGGATGAATCTTTGCAATTAGAGCGCTGTGATCATTAAGTGCACGCTCATAATCCTTTAGGCTCGTACGGTTGGTTGTGCCTACTTCAACTAAGGTTGCCCCGGACTGCTCCATAATATCGGGAATACGAAACGACCCGCCGATCTCGACAAGCTCACCGCGAGACACCAATACCTCGCCACCGCGAGCCATTGCCGCAAACACCAGCAAAACCGCTGCCGCATTGTTGTTGACAGCCATAGCTGCCTCGGCACCTGTGATTGTGCACAACAAGCTCTCAATATGATCGTGACGACTACCACGCCCCATGGTCGAAATATCGTATTCTAGGGTACAGTAGCCATCCATAACTTCCACAACTGCGTCGCGAGCCACATCCGGCAAAACACTACGACCTAGATTTGTGTGCAGTATCACGCCGCTGGCATTAATCACCGGCACAAGTGTAGTATTTGCAATCTTGGAAACACGAGCACATAGCTGCTCTGCCAAACGGGGCAAACTATAACGATCCAAGTCAGCTGTAGCAGACTCCGTACCACCTGTCTCATTTGCCGATGAGTCACAAAGAGACTTGATCTCTTCTCTTGCATTATCGATAACTTGCCGCGCTACATCTGCCAGTAATGAGCGCGAAAAAACCGCCTGCAACTCGACCACAGGAGGCTCTTGAAGCAACCTTTCGACTTGCGGAAGGTTGCGTAACATACTTTGCCGTTCACTATTAAGCATAATTTGAGATAATAGCACTACCACACAAAATTGAAAGGGAGAAGAGTTATGCGGATAGATGCATTCGGCAAACAGTGTCCACTGCCGCTAATGATGGCAAAGAAAGAACTTGACGGCGGACATACAGACCTTAGCGTTATGGTGGACAACCAAACAGCCGTGGGAAACCTGCAAAAACTATCTCATCGTTATGACTTGGATGTATCTGTGGAAGATATCGAGGGTGGGTTTCTTGTAAGTTTTAGCAAAAAAACACTAAAGGCTCCGGAGCAGGAAGCTTTTGAGAGCGCAAGTTTCATCAATGAAGACTTTCTTGCAAACGCACCAAACCTAAATGTCAGCTCCCCCATTTCGGGCGGTGTTATTGATGAGGATTTTGATGCTGTTATCAGTAATTTGATCGCCGGCAATGACAAGCCTAAAGCAGATGTTGCTACTTTCGAGTCGGATTCATTTGCGGATGTGGATTCCCGCTTTCGCGGAAATGACATGGGGGGTAGCAAGAGCGGCGGCAGCGACAAGGACAGCGACGGCAGCGACGGCAGCAATGGTGGCACCAACGACAGAGCGAGTAGCGAAAATGACAGCTGGAGAAGCGGCTTTAACGACAACGGCAATGGTGGAGACAGCCAAGGCAACAACGGCATAGAATCTGCCTCGCCTACCTCAACGGCAGATATTTTGGCTGCTTTTTCTGTGGAGGTCAATGAAAGCCATGCTGAGTTTAGACCAAAACACAATGCCTTGTCAGTAAATGCATTAGATGAAGCTTTTATGCTAGAAACGGCTGATAACAAACCAGAATACTCTGTTTTTATCGCTAAAGATCACCTGGGAGAAGGTGACAGAGAACTTGGTGCTAACCTGATGCGCATGGCTCTATACACGTTTTCTGCACTTACGGATGTACCAAGTGCAATCTTTTTAATGAATTCCGGAGTAAAGTTAAGCGCAAGTTTTGACAAGCAAATCATCGAAAGCTTAAAGACTCTGGAAGAGAAGGGAACGCAAATATTAATATGCGGAGCGTGCGCCGATTGGTACGACCTTAAAGATCAGATCGAAGTTGGCGAAATCAGCAATATGTATGACATCTTAGAGATGATGACAACATCCGACAAGGTCATCACGTTGTAAGCCCATAAAACTTATGCAGTATTTGTTAAGCTTTCAGTCAACTCACGCTGCAATTAATGCTGAGAAGCTTCTGAGCGCACTAGACCCAAAGGTCATTCCTACCCCCAGAAATATCAGTGCCGGATGTGGCATCTCTTTACTGCTTACGCAAACAGATGCCACCCAAATTATCGCAGCTTTAAACAAGATTGATCTGACCCGTGATATAGAATACGCTCTATATGAACTCGATGGTACCGGCTGGACCTTGAGTAATCTCCCCGATGCAAATAGCTAAGCGCCCCTCTTGCTCCAAAAACGCTCTTTCAAAAGCAATGGCATCTTCAGCAGATAGTGCAATTAGTAATCCGCCGGAAGTTTGTGGGTCACATAAAACACCCATGCGGTCATCGTATTCTTCGGCACTGAGGTTGCCTTGCATAACATATATTTCGGCTTGCTCTTGTATCTCAAAACTGCGTGCCGGGCGGCAGTACTCGCGTACGTGATCCAGTACACCGGAAAAGAGCGGTACCGCTTCCCAATCCAGCTTAGCTGCGAGTCCGCTTCCTTTTAACATTTCGTGAAGATGACCGGCCAGACCAAAACCTGTTACGTCGGTCACAGCATGCACCATAACTTCCTTTAGTGCCTTTGCTGCTGCGGCATTTAACTCCATCATCGATTCAACTACTTCTTGCATGCTCTCGTCGCTCTCGCGATCCACTCGATATGCGGCAGCCATAATGCCTGTTCCAAGCGCTTTTGTGAGATAGATTCTGTCGCCAACTCGAGCACCATCGTTTCTCATTACACAGTCCGGATGAACGGTTCCGAGAACAGCCATGCCGTATTTTGGCTCGGCATCGTCTATTGTGTGCCCTCCGGCAATTATTGCGCCGGCCTCGCTTACAGCATCAGACCCTCCGCGAAGTATTGCCGCAGACAGCTGACGGTTGGTGCTTTTATCTAACCCACTATCTAAAGAAAGTAGGTTCAGAGCTAAAATAGGCTTACCCCCCATAGCATAAATGTCGCTTAAAGCATTTGCAGCAGCTATGCGCCCAAACTTATAGGCATCGTCTACCATAGGAGTAAAATAATCCACCGTCATGACAACAGCCAGATCATCTCTAAGCTTATAAACTGCGGCATCATCGTTGGACTGAAAGCCCTGCAGCAGCTTCGTGTCTATTTGCGGAGCAATCTCCGTAAGTATCTGTGCGAGATCTCCCGGACCCCATTTTGCTGCTCAACCACCTTTTTCGGTGAGCCGAGTTAGTTTGATCTCCTCTAGGGCACTCACTTTAGCCTCCATCTAAACCGAAGTACCAATTTGCCTCCCCTGCGTCAGTTATTTCTTAGTCAAACGCAAAGTACCCAATGAATAAATCGGTACTTCCTTTAACAAAATGATTTTACCCTAATCTCTCCCTAAAATACACTAATGTGTCTACAAGCGCATCAACGTCTTCTATAGTTGTGTCAACTCCAAAACTGGCTCTAAAGGATCCTTGTTCCTCCTCTGCACTAAGCCCTGCTAATCTTGCAACTAAGGGGTGCTTTTTCCTCACCACTTCATTAGGTCTGATGTGATTGGTATCGCAAGCGGTTGATATGCCAATATATATGTTGCGGTCGCCTAAAAAATCAATTGCATTCTTATTGTTTAAACCGGGTATTGAGAAGTGGAGAATAGCCGGGCTTCCATCCGCACGAGAATTGAGCACAACTTCGGGAAATTGCTGCCTAAGTCGACTTTCCAAATGCAGCCAAACAGACCTGAGCCTAGTGGTTGTTGCGGCAATCTTACTGCCATCGCCTTGCATTATCTCTACAGCTTTTGCAAACCCGGCGATCAGCGGTACAGCTTCTGTGCCGGAGCGAAGTCCATCCTCTTGCCCGCCGCCAAAAACAGTGGTGAACATTTTTATACCGTTTCGGACATAAAGCGCACCTACTCCTTTTGGTCCACCAATCTTGTGAGCGCTAATACTTAAAAGATCGATGCCAATCTCTTTTGGTCTAAGCTCGCAAAAGCCATAAGCCTGCACAGCATCACTATGCAGTAAGGCTTTAGGTGCCAACTCATCTCGCAGACGCGCAGCCTGCTCAATAGGAAAGTGATAACCAAAAACGTTTTGCGTCCACATCAGTGAGATCAAAGCCACATTGGCATCAAGCGCTTTTTTGTAACTCTCAAGATCAAACACGCCATGCGGAGCAGCAATGTAGGTTACAGGATATCCACTGCGCTTTAGATCGCGCAGCGATCTGGTCACCGAAGGGTGTTCCTGTTCTGACGTTATTATTGACAAATTGGGCTGCACAACGTCACCCTTGATTGCCTGATCCGGATCATTATTGTCAACATCAGCGCTTACAGCGGCAGCAGCCATGAAGCTTCCACGTGTGGCTAAATTGTTGGCCTCTGTACCGCCGGAAGTAAAAAATATCTCTTCAGGCAACACATCCAAAGTTTTTGCAACTATACACCGGGTTTCCTCAATGATTGAGCGCGCCTTTTTTCCAAAAGCATGCGGAGAGGATGCGTTGGCAAAACACGCATACGATACATCCGCAACTCGCGAAACAACCTCTTTATAAGGTCTTGTAGTTGCTGCATTATCAAGGTATATCATAGTTTTTTCCACACTTATCAACTCAAAGACCAAGACTGTAATTCATCAAATAAACATGGCTTAATGTAAATGTATATTCATTTATCATTTAAACATGTTTATTCATTTTGCAAACATCATACCCAATGACTGTTTTTTCCTACCATACGTTTTGCATCTTTTTAACAAAACCACCATAACTTGTAGCTTGCTTGCAGTACATATTCTACCAGTAGTCTTTTTATTGCAACCGCTCACGCCACACAAGACATATATAGATAGGAAATTTAGCCATTTACTGGGATAGTGTTCGCTGGTCACTTTATATAAATTGGAATAATTACTACTCAATTATTGGATTCAATTTGCTAAGTGGCTTGAGCAGGAGTACCAGAGGCTTTTATGTAGAGGCTT
>DBCW01000094.1 GCA_002293265.1 Eggerthellales bacterium UBA948 | reverse complement strand
CCTTAAGAACTGATGTACAGTAATTGCCACGCAGAAAGTAAGACTCACACTCCGCATATGCGATCGTCGTGCTTGTGGTTGTAAGGCGGCATCTGTCATCCCCGTACCATCCTTGTCATTCACACAAAGGCGGGAATCCACAAACGCACAAGCTCGCAACAATGGATTCCCGCCTTCGCGGGAATGACAGGAGGAGGAATGACAGGGGGAGCGCGAGAATGACAGGAGGTTGTGCGCTAATGACAACATGTTACATGGAGTATCTCTGCTCTAAGCACAATTTAACAGCTACGTTGCGTTGATATCTCGCAGACGGAGCTTGCGCTCACTAAGACTTTTACTTTGCCCTGTAAGTTGGTCTGTCTACCACGCGCACGTTTATGAATACTATATTGCCTTGGTGCTCTTGCAAAAATGTGGTGATTACCTTTTCTTTTGCTGCTACATCTTCTGCTGCTCCGAATGCTACCTCTACGTTATTGTTTAGAGTAAGGGAGGTCTTGACCCTGTCGGGGGAAGAAATGAAGCGGATTTGTGCGATCATTTCTGCAGAAAGGTTTTTGATTATCGCCAAAGCATTGGTAACGCCTTCATCTTGAGTCGTGGCACCAACTGCTGTAGTTATGCTTGCTGAGACATCTCTGATACGCGGCATTTGCTGCACTTGTTCGGCCGTGATGTTCACGTTTTGGAGCAGCGAGCCGGACGCAGTTGGGTCAACGCTTCCGAGCCACATTCCGCCAGCTGAAATCAGCCAATAGCTCGTAGTGACCGTTGCTTGAGCTGTTGACACCACCTCAACAGTTGCGGCAGCTTTGCGCTCGGTTACAGTCACTGTAAGTGTGGAGGGAAAAGACCGTTCAACTTGAACGCTTTCTACCCAGGGATCGTTTAATACTCCTGATTGAATACGGTCGGTATTGACCCTCAGCAGAGTTGTATCGCTGATGTCGCCAACCAAAGCCGACAGATGCTCTGTCGATACTTGTTCGTTTCCCTTAATGTCAATAGTAGCGATCGAAAAAGCAGGTGAGAAGTATGTGATAACAGCCGCGCCAACTAAAACAACTAATACCAAAAGAATAATTACTATCCGCCCGAGAACTCTTGATCTTGGCTTTGTAGCCTTACTTTGTTGCATTCGGTGCTCTCGTACGGTAATGCCGCGTTGCTCCCTCGCCCACCGTCTCTGAGTTTCAAGAGCTGAGTCATTAAAATCTTCACCGGAAAACCCGCTGCTCGTACGAGTTTTATCAGCAAACCTGGATTCTCCGGCTGCCGGCAGCACTCTGACACCTTGTTCATTCTTCTTGTATCTTGCATATCTGGCTCGATCATCTTGCTTAGGTGGCTGAGCTAAGTCACTTTTGGCAGACTGATTGTATTCAACTTTTTTTCTGTTCGAAAAAGATGATTGCCCGGACTGTGTGGAGTATGCGGAGTATCTTGATGAGCCACTTGATCTTGGAGCGCGTGAGTATCTTGAGTTAGAAGTAGCTCCATTTGAAGCAGGCAAAGACGCACGACCGCGATCACGCCTTACTCTCGGATCCGTGTTCTCGCTATTATTCTTGCTGCTTCGCCTAAGAGAATCCGATGAATCGGACCTCGGGTTGTAACTCCTGGCCATACTCTTCTTTCACTCTTTGTTGAACATGCATGATTATCTCAATCACATCTGCGGCTTTAGCCTTGTTGTCATTGACGATAAAGTTTGCATGCACCTCGGAAACTTTTGCTCCACCGATGCTAAATCCTTTGAGTCCCAGCGACTCTATCATTCGTCCTGCAGAATCACCTACAGGATTTCTAAACACCGATCCACAACTGGGAACGGTCAGCGGTTGCGTCTTCCTGCGGCGACGCAGTGACCCTTCCATTTTAGCGCGTATTGAAGGCAAGTGACCTTTTTGCATGTTTAGCTTAGCTTCTAAGATGACCTCGCCAACCAAGATACCACTGCTTCGGTAGTTCCAAGGCAGGTCAGCTGCACTGTAGCTCTTTAAACCTAGCTCGGGCGCAAGCACTGTGACCGACTGAACAACGCCACCAATCCACTCCTGGCCACTTCCGGCGTTCATAAATAATGCGCCTCCCAAGGTTCCTGGGATACCAACACAGTATTCAAGACCGCTGTAGCCGCCTTTAAATGCGTTTTGAACCAAGGTGGAAAGTATCGCTCCGGCACCGGAGACTAAAAGACTCTGCCCCTCATCAACATTTGGAAAACTGTACGCCTTAAACTCTGTGCCTAATGTGATGACAGCACCCTTAAAGCCCTCATCACTTACCAGTAAGTTTGAACCTTTTCCAATGACACACCAAGGAAGCCCATGGTCGCTTATCACTTCAAAGCAGCGCTTTATATCAGCAATGTTTGAACACTCGATGAATAATGATGCCGGGCCGCCTATGCGATATGAGGTATGCCTTGCCATAGGCTCGTCATATTGAATCGACCCCTTGATCGTACCTTCTAAGTCGCAATAAGCATCAAATGCTGACATTGACTCCACCTAGCACTTATCTTGTTTGCGTTCGTCAGATTCGTCTTGAACCTCGATATCTTGAAGTTGCTCCAAAATTACAGGGGCAAGCACAGTTACATCGCCTGCACCCATGGTGATTATCATGTCGCCCGGTTTTGCCAGATGCGCCATTGTGATAGCAACATCTTGGCGATGCTTTATAAACTCAATATCTCCATTAGGGTTTTTATCGAGAATGGCATCTACTAAAGCGCTGCTGTTGACACCGGGAATCGGTGCTTCGCCGGCAGAATATATATCCATAATACGTACGGTATCTGCATCCCTAAAAGACGCTGCAAACTCATCCATTAGTACTTGTGTGCGAGAGTATCTGTGTGGCTGAAACAACACGTGTACCTTGTTATAGCCTAATTCGCTGGCAGCTTTTAAAGTGGCAGCTACTTCTGTTGGATGGTGTCCGTAATCATCAATAACGGTAACTCCTGCCGCTATGCCAATGTGGTCAAAGCGACGCCTGACTCCCATAAACGAGCTTACTGCTTCAGCGCAGTCTGATGCGGCAAAGCCTAAAATGTCTAAAGCTGCCATTACTGCGGTTGCATTAAGCATGTTATGCACACCGGGCGATGCTTTCAAAGCCAACTCGCAACTTCTGCCGTCGTTAAAGATAACCTGAAATGTTTTAACCCCGGTGGGTCTTACATAAACATCAGCGGCAGTACCCTCCAGGCCGTAAACACAGACTTTACGCCCACATTCTTTAGCAAGACGTATAAGGTCAGGGCTTCCGGACCAAACAATAACAACGCCGTCTTTATCAACTTTATTGATGAACTGAGCAAAACTATCCAATATGGCATCAAGACTATCGTAGTGATCTATATGGTCTACTTCTACATTAGTGAGTATCGCAAGTTTTGGGTCTAAGTAGGTAAATGAACCGTCCGATTCGTCGGCCTCAACGACAAAGTACTCACCTTGTCCGTGTCTGGAGTTGGAGTCATACCCATCTACTACTCCGCCGATCAAAAATGTCGGGTCGGCACCTAGCTTATCTAAGGCTGTAGCCAGCATTGATGAGGTTGTCGTCTTGCCATGCGTTCCTGCCACCGCTAAAGTCTTATAACCCTGGCTTAAATATGCCAACATTTGTGCGCGTGGCCATATTTTAAGTCCAAGCTCCAAAGCCCTTGCATACTCAGGGTTATTCTCAGGGATAGCAGTGGATACTACCACTACATCTATTTCGGGATCCTCCACATTTACAGCCTCGTGCCCTACAGACACGGGTACACCTGCTCTAAGTAGAGACCGCATGTAGCGTGTTTCTTTAAGATCAGAACCGGTCACCTTAAGACCGAGTTCGAATGCCTCCAAAGTAATGCCGCTCATTCCTGAACCGCCAATGCCAATGAAATGCACTCTATTTATGCGCGGCAAGTCTTGTGACAAGTCTTCTCCTCTTGATCGATTGATTATTTAAACCTTAAGCTTACTTTGCCTATATCCTACCGTATTGTTCCGTCTAACTCCGTCAAGATTTTTCAGCAGTAATTTTTTTGTTGACTGTCTCTATGATCAGGGCAGTTAGTTTTTGTCTGGCATCTGCATAACCCAGTTTGTTCATACAGTCTTTCATCCGGCTTAAATAATCATCATCGGTAAGTAATTTAAGCAGTTTATCCATGAAAATCGGCTTATCCATATCCTTGTCGGCAATCATGTCTGCCGCACCGGCATCTACAAGATCTCCGGCATTTTTTGTCTGCTCGTCTGCAGCGGCCATCGGATACGGTACCAGCAATGCCGGTTTTGTAAGTGCAGCCAGCTCTGCTAAGGTGGTAGCTCCGGATCTGGAAAGCACTACATCAGCTGCATGGTAAGCTTCACCCATTCTGTCGCAATAATCTATTAAGTGCCAGCGGTCAGTTAGATCACCTTGCGCAGATAACCTTGTTTGCATCTCGTCGAAGTCACGTATACCGGTCACGTGCAACACGTGCAGATTTTGGATACTCATCAATTTTTTGGCATTATCGATTATGCATTCATTTAAATGTCTGGCACCCAAAGACCCGCCAAACACCAACAATACCTTAGCGTCTTGAGGAAGCTTAAAGTATTTGCGAGCAGACAGCGCATCGATCTGAAGTAAAGAAGCGCGCACCGGATTGCCAACCACTACCGTTGCCGTCGCAGCTTTAAAATCTTTTTCAGCCGATTTATATGTTAAGGCAACTATATCTGCATGTTTAGCTAAAAAGCGGTTAGCCAGTCCGCTGGCGGAGTTTTGCTCATGGACAATAAGAGGTATTTTTTCTTTTGCGGCAGCCATTCCAACCGGAATGGAAACGTATCCGCCAAAGCCGATAACTGCATCAGGTTTAAGCGTTTTGAGCCACTTTCTGGCTTTTCTCGATGAAAACCAGATCTTTGCCCCCGATGTAAGCAAAGTCCAAGGTTTTTGGCGGTTAAAACCGGCTGCGCTAAATGATTTGAACTCAAAGCCTTGTTTGGGCACAAGGCGCGACTCCATGCTATCGGGCTTGCCGGCGTAATATACGCTGTGTCCCATATCAGCCAACTCGCAAGCTATGGCAAGAGCGGGGTTAATGTGCCCCGCAGTACCTCCACCTGTTATGACAAACTTCATAATGGTTTTTTCCTTGAACTTGAGGGTGCACCTGACTTCTTCTTATTTCTCGCCGGGCTTAAAGCGCGTGTTAGATCGGCACTGCGCGCAGCGCTGCTATTTCGCGCCGGGTTTGTAGCCAAACGCGTAGGAGTTTTAGGGGTTTGTCTGCGCTCGTTTGTTCCAATTTGGCTCCAAGTGCTTTCATGCGCAGATATTTTGCCGGTTCGTGATTTCTGTCCAACAGATCCGTTCTTAGTCCTTGGTGCTGTACGACTTTCATTTGCTGAAGTCGAGCGCAACCTAAGGGCATTATTACTATTTAGTTTTGATGAACTCACAGGTTCTTTAGTTTGCGTATTACGCAATCTTAAGGCACCGGTACTAGTTTTGGCAGCTGCCTTGACATTCTTCTTTTTGCCGGGTGTGCTTACAAATGCAGGTGAAAGCGCAGATAGTTTGCCCGGAATATTATTTTGTCCACCTTCAAAAATCATCAATTCTTCGCGGCGTTCTTTTGCTTCATCAATTACCTTTGAACGTAGTGAAACATTTAAAATCAAGCCTGTAAGAATCAAAGTAACGATCATCGAAGTGCCGCCGGCGCTAAAGAAAGGCAGCGGCTTTCCTGTCATTGGGAATAGCCCCACCATGCAAAGCATGTTGAGAAAAGCTTGAAATCCGATCATTGTTGCTGCGGCACCGGCGACCATGCGTCCATAAATATCCGGAGCATTGCGAGCAATTCTAAATGAGGCATACAGAAACGCCAGGAACAGCAGTATTACTACTATGCAGCCGATCATGCCAAACTCTTCACCGATGATCGGAAAGATCAAGTCGTTGTATGGTTCCGGCAGATAAAGATACTTTTGGTGAGACATGCCCAACCCAACACCGGCTATGCCACCGTCAGCAAATGCATAAAACGAGTTTACTATCTGATAACCGCTGGAAGAAGCATATGAAAATGGATCAAGCCAAGCATCAATCCTGTCCATTCTAAAACCGGCAAGCATTACAGCCGAGGCCGCAATAAACAGCACCAGCATACCTGCGATTGCAATTGGCTTCATTGATAACTCACCAAACCAAGCTACAGCTATGATTCCGGCAAATATAATCAATGTCGTTCCAAGATCAGGTTGCAGCATAATGAGTGCAACCGGCAGACCCACTGCAACTCCAATGGTGATGATCGTCGGAGTGATATTAAGACTTTCACGCAGCTGAATTACGAGTGTAGATGCAAGCAATATCATTGCCACCTTGGCAAACTCAGATGGCTGAAATTGCTGTCCAAAAACGGATACCCAGCGTGTACCACCGTTAATCTCTGTTCCCACAAACATCGTTGCAACCAACAAAGCAACTACAACAAGCCAGATGATCCATGTTAAACGCGTGTTCCAAACGCGGTAATCCAATAAGGCAGCTGCGATCATTAATACGATGCCAACACCGACAAGAATTGCCTGACGTCTAAATATGTGTGCAGAATCTGCAATCTCAGGGTTTGTATATGCTTCTACAAACGATGCCGAATAGACCATCACCAGACCAAAGATAACCAGGGCAATGGTTGATAATATCAATATCAAGCGTGGTGCCAATATCTTAGCCGGAATTCTTGCAACACCTCTAGCCTTTGATTCAGTTTTCGTATAAGTGTCTGACTTAGAGCCAAAGCCTACCCCCGCTGTTGTGGCAACAGCAGCTTTATTTGTTCCCAAATATCTCAAAATCCCCTCCCTTTAATGCCACCTGATTCGATCAGGTCAAAAACGTATTGCTTAAATTTCTTTCCCCGTTCTTCGTATGAACCAAACTCGTCAAATGATGCACACGCCGGAGACAGCAATACGGTATCTCCCGGTNNTAAAAGCAGAGCTAAAATTATCTTGTAAAACTATCTGAAGCTCAGGCGAGTTGGCGAATGCTTCGTAGAAGCGTAACCCTGCCTCGCCATAACAAATTACGGCTTTACATGTTTTCTTGGCTAGAACAACTAATTCTTCCAGGTCAGTGCCCTTGTCTTTACCGCCTAACATAACGACCAGTTTTGAATCATCAAACGAGGCTAATGCTTTGCAGGTAGACTCAGGATTTGTGGCTTTGGAGTCGTTATAGAAAGATATGCCGTCGGCTTCAGCAACAAACTCAATGCGGTGCTCAAGTGCCTCAAAGCTTACCAGACCATTTGCAACGTCATTTACATTCGCTCCCAGCGATATGCATACAGCTGCTGCAGCTAAGGCATTTTCCTGGTTGTGCACACCTTTGATCCNNTGATCCTCAAGTTAGATGCCTTAACAACATCATGTTTTTCACCTGCGATCACGCAGGTCAACTTCTCGGTCTTTGGGTCTACGTATGCACTCTCACAGACACTGCCATCGACAGTCATATCACCACTCAAATTATTTTCTGTTCCAATTGCAATCACTCTGTTGCCCTTAGATGCTCGATCCAGAACAACGTTTCGAGTGCACCCAAGCGTGGCATCAACTGCAACCGGTTGATCGCCTTGCATGCGCTTGAGCAAACTGAGTTTTGCATCCGTATACGCCTCAAAGCTACCGTGCCAATCGATATGATCGGGGGTAATGTTTAATAGCACGGCTGCATCAGGCACTATGGTGCTTGAGTAAGCCAGTTGATACGATGATAGCTCTACAACGATGTATTCTTCGTCGATGCGCTGTGTGGCTGCTTCAATTACAGGTGTGCCAATGTTGCCGGCACTTCTTGCAAGATAACCACAGCAATTCATTAAGTGTGTTGTAAGTGCCGTTGTAGTCGTCTTGCCATTGGTTCCGGTTATGACAATCCAACGCTCAGGTGACAAGCGAAATGCCAACTCCGGCTCGCTTATCATTTCTTTGACATGAGCTTTTGCGCTTTGGATCATCTCGCTGTGGGGAGGAATACCCGGGCTTACCACAGCCAGATCGTAATCCTTGTCAACCCTAGCGTTATTGCTATAGAAGTCGATCTTAGGCGGGTTTTGGCGCGCACGAAAATAACTCGCAACCGCGTCTCCCGTGACGCCGCTTCCAAGTATGCAAACAGAATCCACGATACGTGGATCGACCAGGACTTCCCTACTAGTATTGTTAATTTTTGTTACCTTTTCCATATTCTGCTACGTTTGCGAAAGCATGTTTGCCTTTTCTTTAACAGCAAGGAAAAACAAAAAATGCCTTCTGGCTATGTTTGTTTAAAATACACCAAAAACCCAGTGAATTTATTAGATTATTTTACCATGTTACATGGTCTGATAGAAGAACAAAGCAAAGCCAATAGAGGCTAAAAGTGCTGTAATAATCCAGAAGCGGATCACAACCTTGGTCTCAGACCAACCTTTTTGCTCAAAATGGTGATGAAGCGGTGCCATCAAGAACACTCGCTTGCGCGTAAACCTAAAATATACAACTTGAATCATGACGCTTATAGCCTCAATTACAAATATCCCACCTACTACAAGAGCAATAAATTCGGTTTTTGTCATTACTGCAATAGCGGCTAAGGACGCCCCCATTGCCAAAGATCCGGTATCGCCCATAAATATCGATGCCGGATGAGAATTGAACCACAGAAAACCGATACAAGCTCCGGTCATTGCCGCTGCAAACAAGGCTGTGTCCAGCTGATTTGTGCGAAACGCAATAGCCGCCATAACTACCATTGCGATCATTACCGTACCGCCCGCAAGTCCATCCAGACCATCGGTAAGGTTTACCGCGTTTGACATGCCGGCCATTAACAAAAAAACAAACAGCACATAAAGCCAAGGTATTGAAAAGTACGCATCGCCAACCGGGATATACGTGGTTAAGATACCAAAATCAATGACAGGCAAAAAAGGAACAGCTACAGTGGGAGTAATGCCGACAAAGTTCACAGCGGACAAGCAAAAAAGTACCGAAAGCACGGTCAATATAATCATTTTGGCTTTTGCCCTAAGACCCAAAGAACGCTCTTTAACAACTTTCGACAGATCGTCTATAAGACCTACTATGCCGGTAAGTAAAGTTACGACGCATATCAAGATCAAGGAGAGCATATCCCTATCCAGATCAGAGCGCGTTAGCAATAAAATGGTGATAAATACCGAAGCCAAGATGATGACACCTCCCATAGTGGGAGTACCTTGCTTCACAAGATGTCGCTGCGGTCCGTCCGCTCTAACCTGCTGACCGATCTCACGAAAATGCAAAATCCTTATCCAAAGCGGTAAAAGCACCATCGTAATCGCCATGGATACAAAGATGGCCAAAAACACTTGGAAGGTCGGGTATTCGGCAAATCCTATCATTTATCGGTTTCCATTCATCTTTCTTGCACTGTAGAAATCAATTAGCTGTCGTTTGTAACGTGCATAAGTAAACTAGTTTATCAAAAAAGTATCTATATCTAAAACTTTGCTACAGAATATTCATGCATTGACTCAATCAAGCCCTCCATTTTCATAAATCGCGAAGCCTTGACCAAAACTATCGGCGCAGAACCTTTATTAGCAGAGCGTAATTCGTTAATCACCTTTGCAGCGCCGATTATATCCTCAACAAATACCACATTGTCTTTGTCCATGCCGGCACCCACCGCCCCTTCAGCATAGTTTATTGCCAACTCGCCAACTGAGATTAATATGTCAACATTGGTACAGTAAACCATCTCACCAATAGACTTATGCAATTCGACTTCGTCAGAGCCAAGCTCACCCATATCGCCCAGAATTGCTACATGCAAACGCTCATTATCCATTTTACTTAATACTTCTAAGGCAGCTCGCATCGAATCCGGATTTGCGTTATAAGTATCATCCAAAACAATAGTGTTGTCTGCAAGCGTGATCATCTCTTGGCGCATAGGCTGCGACTGAGCCGACTTTAATGCTTGCGCTATCGTATCGACATCCATACTCAATGAAATGCCGCATGCCGCAGCAGCAAGAGCATTATATACCGAGTGTTGCCCTTGCAAAGCCAGCACCACACGGCTGGGATAAGCTTGCCCTGCCCAAAGATCAAAACTCGGTCTTCCCTGCTCATCATACTCGATGTTTTCAGCTCGTATATCATTGTGCTTGCCAAGACCATATTGAATCACCTGGATACTACGCTTTGCTGTATCGGCAATTTCTTGTATGCGAGAAGAATAAGGATCGTCGCCATTAAGAATTGCTACTCCGTAATTGTCGGGCAGAGCCTCGATTAATTCAGACTTAGCGCGCGCTATGTTCTCTTTGCTTCCAAGTAGTTCAAGATGGGCTTGCCCGATATTAGTGATGATTCCTATACTTGGTCTGGCAATCTGAGTCAGCTCGGCAATTTGACCCGGTCCACGCATGCCCATCTCGGTTACCAGTATCTCTGTATTTATGTCTGCGTTAAGAATTGTAGCCGGTAGGCCAAGTTCATTGTTTTGATTGCCCGATGAAGACACAGTGTTAAATATTGAGCTCACCACAATACTGACAAGTTCTTTTGTCGAGGTCTTGCCACTGGATCCGGTTATGGCGATCACTTTTGCCATCAAGTTTTCTCTGTAATACGATGCAAGTTGATGAAGCGCTAAAAGTGCATCTTTGACTTGCAGTATCGTAGTTTGAGTTTGGCTGGCCAGTGCCTTTTCTTCCTCACTAGGCGCCCGTGTAATCAATACCACTGTTGCACCGTTTTTTATTGCTGCTTTTATATAGTCGTTGCCATCAACTCTTTCGCCGGGCATGGCAATGTAGAGTGAGCCGGGTTTGACCGTCCTGCTATCCCAGCTAAAGCCGGTTATCGTTTTGCTCATATCTAGTGGCGCAAGCACTACATCGGAAGCAGTTGCATCAACTATCAGCTGAATGGATGCGCGCATTTTTACTCGCCTTTATCAACTTGATCAAAGCCGGCAAGACTCAGCAGATGTTTTGCGGCAACCAGGCGGTCATCAAAATCCAATACCTTGTCGCCTACAATCTGATAATCTTCATGACCTTTTCCGGCTATCAGCACGTAATCTCCCGCTCCTGCGATCTCAATGGCTTTTGCAATAGCAGTATCTCGGTTTGGCTCTACGGCAAATTTTGACTCAAAGCCTTTCATGCCCTCTAAAATATCATCAATGATAAGCAGCGGATCCTCACTTCTTGGATTATCGCTGGTAACAATGGCAAAGTCTGCACTTAAAGCGGCAGCTCCCATCAATGGACGCTTGGTTCTGTCTCGATCCCCGCCGCAACCAAATACGATAATCACTCTGTTCTTCTTAATGGCATTTAAAGCTGCAATTGCTTTCTCGATAGAATCCGGGGTATGCGAATAGTCCACAAATACAGCAGCTGATGGTTGCGCACTTGCAATCTGCACGCGCTCCATCCTGCCCGGTATTTGCGGACTCAATGACAAAGCTTCTACAATTTGCGCGATGTCAAAACCGTTTGCATAGGCAACACATGCTGCCAAAAGTATGTTTTCTACGTTGTAGCTACCAATTAGCGGATAAGTGAGGTCAAATACTCCTTTAGGCGTGACCAGTGTGATCTTTGTGGAATCAAAACCATAATTAATATCTTTAGCAAAAATATCGGCACTATCATCAAAGCCGCAAGTTAAGACCTTGAAATCTTTAGCTTTCAGTTGCAATGCAAGTTTTTTACCATATTCGTTACTAATGTTTATCACGCGGTTTACCACATCTTTGCTATCAAAAAGTGTTGCTTTTGCTTCAAAATAGCTTTCCATGTCACCATGGAAATCAAGATGGTCTTGAGTAAGATTGCTAAATGCCGCAGTATTAATCGATACGCCGGCAAGACGATTTAGCTCAATGGCATGGCTGGAGGCCTCCATACTTACATGACTGACACCGGCAGCGCTCATTTGAAATAAAAGCGCCTGCAAATCTGAGCTTTCCGGAGTTGTATGACTTGACGGCTGCTTAGTTGTTCCAATCCTGGTCTCAACTGTGCCAATAAGACCGGTAAAAGCTTGCGCCGATTCGATACTTAGACCACTTCTCCTGGCTAGAATGTATCTGCTTATCCATTCCACAAGATAAGTGGTGGTTGTCTTACCGTTTGTTCCTGTTATGGCAGATATATTAAGCGCCGCTGACGGATTGCCAAATAGGTTTCTAGCCAGTAATCCTAGAGAAAGGCGCGTATCAGAAAAAACGATCTGAGGAATTTCCAGGGGCAAACGGTATTCTACTGCCAGCGCCACAGCCCCTTTAGCTACAGCGTCGGCAGCAAAATCATGCCCATCCGCTTTCTCGCCTTTTACGCATACGAACAAGCTGTCTTTGTTAACTCTTCTGGAGTCATATTCGATGCCGCTTATTGGCACATCCACCAGTTGAGCCGCATCACTTGCGTCGCAAATAATCTCTTCTAGTCCGTCGATTAAAAAATCTATAGTCATCGGTTCCATACGCTTTATTCTTGTCCTAACTCGCCCCCCATTTGGCTGTTACTAATTACTGCTGTTGGCTCAATCATGTATCGATTTGCTGCAAACTTCATTATAGAGGCAAACAGAGGTCCGGTTGGAGCGTCACCTTCTGCTCCGTCAGGATTATCCATCGATGTAATACATGTTAGCTTATTTTCAGAGCCGGAGAAAAATCCTACGAACGAGACAATGTACTCATCAGGTATATAACCACCTTCCGGAGCTGCTTTTTCTGCGGTACCGGTCTTTCCTGCAATATTGTATCCGTCAATTGCAGATTTTGTTCCTGTACCATCGCTAACCACAAACTCCAACATCTCTCGCAGATTATCAGCTGTTTCGGCGCTAAATACTTGCTCGCCTTGGCTTGTATACTGCACATCTTGCGACGCTTGAGGTCTGTCGATTAGGAAGTGCGGTTTGTGCTTGACACCGTCATTTGCAACAGCACCGTAAAAACTTGCGATCTGTAGCGAGGACACCGCAACTCCTTGCCCAAATGAGATGTTTGCCGTTTGCACATCTGACCAATTCTTAACATCATCCAAAGAACCGGTACTTTCACCCGGAAAATCAACATGGGTTGGCTGATTTATGCCAAACTTCTTCAGATATGCGGCGTATGTTTCATTGCTGATACGATCTTTTGCCATACTTATGCCCACATTACTTGACTCAGAAATAATGGTTTTGAAATCCATCATGTCTGTTACATGAGCATGTGAATCGCTTATTTTATATTCCGTGTATTGCCTGGAGAAAGGTACATATAGTATCTCCTCCATAGAAAGTGCTTTTTCTTCGAGCACGGCGGCAGCTGTTATTGGCTTAAACGTTGAACCCGGCTCGTATCCGGTGGTTATGGACTTGAGGTTGATAGTGCCTTTGTCGATATCTTCTTGCGTCAAGATTCCACGTTTAGCCAGCGGCAGCGATGCGGCGGCATAAATCTCACCGGTTGCCCCGTCTAAGACCAGAGTGTTGCCGTTTTCGGTATTGCGATCTTTACCTGTGGCGGCAAGCTCTTTTTCTACATGCTGCTGAAGCTCGATGTCTAAAGAGATCACGATGTCGCTGCCGTTTACCGGAGCTGTTTCTTGACGCTCAGACCCGGGAATAGGCTTTCCGCTGAGAGGACGGTCGGCACTTTGTCTTGAGTACTCTGCAACAGTCGTACCATCTTTGCCTTTTAGTATTCCGTCATACATCTGCTCCAACCCAAAAAGACCTTTATTATCCACATCGACCATGCCAATTACCTGCATAGCAATATCTCCATATGGATAATCACGCCTGGTGTCTTTTAAGTAGTAAATACCATGAAGTTCTGTATTAGGCACTTTTGCATAAGGATCTATCTCATAAGCTGCTTTTTCTGCAGCATCGCTTAAGGTCTCTTCTTTCTCCATCAGTTTTTTAGCTAAATCAACATCAGCCTTTTGCTTTATGTACACAAATGTAGTGTCTTGAGTGAGTAGCTTTAAGTAATCCGCCTCTTTGCCGCCCAATACCTCTGCCAAGACTTTTGCCGTCTTTTGCGGCTGCTCGATATCTTTTGGATTTGCATAAATCGTTGTGGCATCTACGCTTACTGCCAGCACATTATAATTGCGATCGTAAATAGTGCCTCGCTTAGCCGGCACATTGATTTTTGTTGTCCGCTGATTTTTAGCATCACTGCTAAGGTCAGCTGCTTGGATTATCTGCAAGTTTATTAATTGGAAAACCAAGGCAACAGCTGCAACACAAAAGACGATAAAGATTTTTAGGTCTCGGTTTGAACCTATAACTCTACCGTCTTTGGTGATTATTGCTTTTGTACGTGGAATACTTTCAGTACTTGAATATCGACGTTCTCGTCTTGAAGAATCGTCTGGGTATCTGTTTTCCCGCCTAGTCATACAAGTTTACTCTCCAGGTGCTACGCGGAGGTACTCCACATGCTCGTCAGCTTTCATTCCCAGTTTGTTAGCCGCCATTTCTTGTATAGTTATCGGGTTGCTGGCTTGGGAGTATTTTACTTCCAGTTGTGTTCCGGCCATACGCTGAGCTGCTATAGCCTCAGACACTTGCTCGGACTGTGCCAACATCGACATCGTAGATTCTGAAAGGCTTACGCGAGCTATCCATATTGCACCAACTGCAAACACAACAACGAGTGCGACCACAAAAAGCTTTTGCCATGTTGGAGCCAGAGCTTGTAATTCTTGTGCTTGTCTGCCTTTTCCGGGCAAGACTTGTAACTGTTTTTCAGGTCTTTGACCTGGTCTTTGTTCAGGCCACTGCTCGCGCTGGGGGCGATACATTGGTTGTTGGTATGCAAGTGCTGTTCGTGCCATTTTGATCAACTTCGTTTCTGCTACGTTTGTAGCGGAGCCTTAAATCCGCCTAGTTCTGATACCCACCGCTATATAAGCGTCACCGCTTGGTTGCGGCTCTTAATCTTGCACTCTTTGCGCGCGGATTAGCGATGATCTCAGCTTCGCTTGCGCACAAAGGTTTTCTTGTAAGCTTTGTGATTATCGGCTCATGTCCACAGACACAAATAGGTGCCTCAGGTGGACAAATACACCCTTTTACTGACTTAGCAAATGTTTCTTTGACGATGCGATCCTCCAGTGAGTGATAACTCATCACCACTATACGACCACCGGGATTGAGCCAGCGAAGCGCTGCCTCTAACCCACTTCTTAGTACGTTTATCTCGTCATTTACTGCAATTCTCAGCGCCTGAAACGTACGCTTGGCGGGGTTTCCACCAGCTCTTCTGGCTCCTGCCGGAATTGCAGCTTTAACAATCTCTGTTAGCTGCGTTGTTGTCGTAAGCGGTTGTTCTTTGCGAGCTTTTACAATGAACTGCGCGATGCGCGATGCCCATTTTTCCTCGCCATATTCGCGGAGAATCCAAGTGAGATCTGCTTCGTTTGAGTTGTTGATGATCTCTGCTGCGTTTGTGGTTTGTATACCTGGACTCATCCGCATATCTAGGGGCGCCTCTCTAGCATACGAGAACCCCCTCTCGGGAATATCAAGTTGAGGAGAAGAAACTCCTAAGTCAAATAAAAAACCATCGACTCCGGGTACTTCTGCTTCTATTAGCAAATCATCCAAATCACCAAAGTTTCCATATAAAGGGATAAACTCCAGATTAGGATGTTCATCTGCTAAGCGTTGTTTTGCTGTCTTGAGTGCAAAGTCGTCTTGGTCTATACCAATGAGTAGACCGTTAGGTTCAATTTCTTTAGCCACGCCGAGTGCGTGTCCTGCTCCACCTAAAGTACAATCACAATAAGTGTCTCCCGGGTGAAGCGCCAAAGCTTCTTTGCATTCATTAAACATTACGGGNNCCATTGGGCTCAATATCTTTAGCGATACCAAGCGCATGTCCTGCTCCTCCTAATGTGCAATCACAGTAGGTCTCACCCGGCTTTAAAGCCAGTGCCTCTTTGCACTCATTAAACATTACGGGTATGTGCCGATATTCAGCTATCAAGTTTCACTACCGATCTCTTAAGGTTGATCAAGGATCTCATCGTCTTCATAAGCGTTCATATAATCATCTAAGCTGTCCGGATTCCAGATCTGAACAAAATTACGAACACCAATAATACTGACTGTCTTTTCCAGAGAAGCATATTCGCGAAGATGACTGGGAATTAGGATTCTGCCCGCCTGATCCACTGTTACGTCAGTGCAATCCTTGTGCAAACGTGTCCACATTGCCAAGTCCTTTTTGCTTCGCTCGTTAAAGCCTCCCCTGCTTTCAAAGAACCTATCGATCCAACGATCGTATTCCTCACTCGAATAAATAGAAAGTGACGGAAAATCTTTCTCGATCGACTTAACAAGCACGAGATCATCATGAAGCTCCCTGTGATATTTGGCAGGAAATGTGACGCGTCCCTTAGGATCCATCGGATGATTGGTTGTTCCCTTAGGGCCGCTCAATTGCCCTCCTTGTTGCGTTTAGAGCCTCATGACTTTCTTGTGTTATAACAGTATATGCCACTTTTCAACACTTGGCAACTCAAAATGAAATTTTCTTTCTATTTTCACAGGTAAACGGCGTATCACATGGTGTTGAAACATTGTTTTATTTTTATGCATATTTGTGCATAATTGCTAATTGTAATCACATAATAACCACAATATATTGTGGTTCTGCATTTTTCCTCCACTAGGTATNNATATATATAAGAATTGATTAATTTGTTCCCCCACTTAACAGCGAAAAGGTTCAAATCAATACTTCTGGCTTTTTTTAAAAGTTTCAGATTTTCTGGCTTTCTGCCCCACTAAAAGGTTTTTTTAGCTATAATACATATCGACTTACTATGTATTAAAAACAGTACATAGTAATGCCGCCAAATTTATATAGTATTTAACAAGAAAAGGAACTAAGGTGAGGGTTATGAGTAATTACCGTTTTGAGACTATCCAGATTCACGCGGGGCAAGAATTGCCGGATCCGGCAACTGACGCGCGTGCGGTGCCTATTTATGCCACAACGTCATACGTCTTTAAAGACTCTGCCACTGCTGCTGGGCGCTTTGCCTTATCAGAAGGCGGTAATATATATACTCGCCTCATGAACCCTACCTCCGATGTGTTTGAAAACCGCATAGCAGCTTTAGAGGGCGGTGCAGCAGCTCTGGCTTTAGCGTCAGGTGCTGCGGCGATTACCTATGCGATACAAAATATCGCACGTAGCGGAGACCACATTGTATCAGCATCTAATGTCTATGGCGGCACCTATAACCTATTTGCCAATACATTGCCCGACAGTGGAGTGAGCACAACTTTCGTGAATGCTTCAAGACCTGAAGACTTTGAAAACGCAATCCGCGAGAATACCAAGTTGCTGTTTGTGGAGACGATGGGAAATCCTAACTCCGATGTTGTTGATTTGCGCGCTTTGGCCGATATAGCTCACAAACACGGCATACCGCTGATCGTTGACAACACCTTTGCCACTCCATTCTTGCTGCGCCCTATCGAGTATGGCGCTGATGTGGTTATTCACTCTGCTACTAAGTTTATTGGCGGACACGGCACTGTGATTGGCGGCGTGATTGTAGACTCCGGCAATTTTGACTGGGCGCAAAATGACAAGTTTCTGGGACTTAGTGCGCCGAACTCTTCCTATCATGGTGTTGTTTTCACTGAGGCTGTTGGCAATCTTGCTTATATTATTAAAATCCGCACCACCATTTTGCGCGATCAAGGCGCAGTAATCTCGCCATTTAACTCATTTTTGCTATTGCAAGGTCTGGAAACCTTGTCGCTGAGAATAGAACGCCATGTTGAAAACGCCCTCAAAGTTGTGGATTTTCTTAAGAATCACCCACAGGTTGAACAAGTGAATCATCCGTCACTTAAAGCCGGAAAAGCCGGAGAGCTATACAGCGAATACTTCCCAAATGGTGCCGGATCGATCTTCACGTTTGACATCAAAGGCGACGGAGATACCGCACGTAAATTTACCGAAAGCTTAGAACTATTCTCGCTGCTGGCTAATGTTGCCGATGTTAAGTCACTTGTAATACACCCGGCATCGACCACACATTCTCAGATGAGTGCAGAAGAGCTTGCGGCAAGCGGCATCAAATCAACCACCGTGCGCTTGTCCATCGGCACCGAGCACATTGATGATATTTTGGTTGATCTTGAACATGGGTTTGAGCAGGTAAAATAGACTACTGTCATCCTGAGCAGAGTGCTCAGGATGACAAGCAATCACATTTTTCTACTTAACAGTGACCTTGCATTTGGCTGTCTTTCCGTTCCATGTGGTCACTGTGATTGTTGCAGTACCTTTTCCTGTTGCTTTTACTACTCCTTTAGCGCTTACCGTGGCCACCTTTTTATTGCTAGTGGTATACGTTGCAGTCTTTGGATCTGCCGTTATAGGTGCCCATTTTAGTACCAGCGTTTCAGTCTTGCCCTTTTTGAGCGTTATTGCTTTTTTGGTAAGCGTAATCTTTTTTGGCATTACTGTTCCGACAGTTACGTTAAGCTTTTGCGTCTTTCCTCCGGCCTTAACTGTGATAACTGCCTTGCCTGCGCTAAGTGCTGTAACATTGCCCATCTTGTCTACGTAAGCCACCTTTGGCTTGCTTGATTTATAGGTTGGTACTACACCAGTTGCTTTTGCAGGAGTTACCTTAGGCTTAATTGTTGTAGTTTTGCCAACGAGAAGACCTATTGGTTTTAAGGTAGCAAGTTTTTTGGCCTTGGTTTGTTTTGCTACTACGGTCACTTTGCACTTTGCGGTCTTCTTGCCATCATTTGAAGTGACAGTGATTGTTGCTTTTCCTGCCTTTACGGCTTTAAGCTTGCCTTTGCTGTCTACCTTAACTACATTTGCATTTGAACTTTTAAATGTAACCTTCTTGTCAGCTGCGTTATACGGTTGGACTTCACCGGGAATCGTTGCTGTCTTTCCTTTAACCAGATATAGAGTTGCTATTGTCTTAACACTCTTAACCTTAACGATCACGGGTGTCGCCGGTGGAGTCTCAGGCTGTGTAACAGGTGGCGTCTCCGGCTGCGTTACAGGCGGAGTTACGGGAGTCGTTGGCGTAGTTGGTGTTGTAGGTGTTGTCGGCGTTGTAGGTGTTGTAGGTGTAGCCGGCGTCGTTGGTTTGGACGGTGTTGTCGGCGTTGTCGGCGTAGTTGGTGTTGTCGGCGTCGTTGGTTTGGACGGCGTTGTCGGCGTAGTTGGCGTTGTCGGCGTTGTTGGAGTCTTTGGATCTGTGGGAGTTGTAGGATCGGTTGGCGTAGTTGGCTCTGTGGGAGTTGTCGGTTCGGTCGGATTAGTAGTCTCACCATTATCAATTACAATACCACTTGGAGCGCCACTTTCGCCAAGCCAGCTCTCATTATAACCACTTGCATCCTCAGGGCACTTTATCTTTAGTTCATCAGATACACCGCTTAAAGCATTATTGCCTAATTGCGGTGATGTAGTGCCGACAAACTCTATCTCACTCAGGTTTGCGCATCCACTAAAAGCACCGTCTCCTATTGTGCTTACACTGGAAGCTACTGTAGCACTTGTTAAACTTGTGAGATCCTTAAACGCATTAGCGCTGATGCTTGTTACACCCTCACTTATCACTACTGCTGCAATATTTAAGGCTTGCTCAGCCCAAGGTGCAGGGTCGTCTGCAGAATATGTTGCCATTTCTCCACTACCGGATATTGTTAAAGTACCGCCATCAATACTCCAAGTAAGTGCATCTTCTATAAACGTCCATTTAGCCCAATAAGTCTTGTTCCCGCTATCTTCAGAGCCGATTGCAGTTACTGCGCTACCTTCAAATGCTTCATTATCATACCAACCACCAAACGTGTAGCCCAACTTAGTAGGGCTGCTTGGCAATGCAAGACCGTTTCCGCTTACATAACTGTTCCAGCTTCCGGCTTCTTGGGTTCCGCCATTTAGGTTGTAAGTTACGCTGTGCCCGCTAAGTGTCCATTTTGCATATAGTGAAATATCTGCACTCACTTCAAGCGTGTCAAAAGCAGCTAGACTCTCAAATGCAGAGTCAATGTACCAACCATCAAATGTGTATCCGGTCTTTGTCATCACTTCAGGCTCCGCAATGCTCTTGCCCGGTGCAACCGTTGTTTGAGTGGGTACAGGCTCACCGCCGTCAGCATTCCAAGTAATTGTGAAGCCACTTGCAGTCCACTTGGCGTAAAGTGAGATGCTGCCACTGATTTCCATTGGAAAACTTGCCGGTGAGTTAAATCCGGCATCTGTATACCAACCGGCAAATGTGTATCCGGACTTAGTTATGGCCGCAGGCTCTAAGACGCTTTCACCATAAGGCACTCCAAGCTGCATGGGCAAAGGCAGCCCTCCGTCTGTTTCCCAAGTAACAGAATATGAATCAATCCATTTAGCGAAGAACGCTTTGTCGCCTTCTGTGTTTGATGCAATAGTAAGAACAGCTTCTCCCAAAAGATCAGCATTATCAAACCAGCCTGCAAAAGTGTAGCCTGCTTTTATCGGACTGGTTGGCAACATGAATTCCGTACCGGATGCATACCCGTTCCATGCGCCTTCTTGTTGGCTTCCGCCGTTTAGCTCATAAGTTATCTGATAGCTGTTTTCTGCCCATTTGGCAAAGTATGCTTTGTAGCCAAAGTCGGTTATGGTTATCTCATCTACAGGCGCGGATGCAAACTCAGCGTCTGTGTGCCAACCGGCAAATGAATAGCCTACTTTAGTGTAGTCTTTAGGCAAAAATGCTCCTATGCCGTATGTGTAACTTGTGATAGGTGTACCCCCCGATCCACCGTTTAGATTTAACTCTACTGTATAGGTGTTCACTTTCCATATTGCATAGACTGTGCGGTTTGCAGTTATTGCGCTTGCTGATGTAAATGCTGCTCCATTTCCTAAAGCGGAGCTGTTCCACTCTTTAAACGTGTATCCGTCGCGTGCAGGTGCAACAGGCATTAAAGCACCTAGTGATGCATTGTGATTGGCGTTTCTGCTTTGGTTGTCTTCCAATACAACTCCGCCGTTTGCATTAAAGGTGACGGTGTAGTTGTTTAGTGTCCACTTGGCATAAAGTGTCGTGTCTCCTGTTACGTTTTCGAGCGGAAGTTCAACTTTGTTTATATGGCTTGAGTCTAAATACCAACCATCAAGCGTGTAGCCTACGCGTGCAAAATCTGCGGGTGATTCAATTGTGTCGCCACGGTTTACGCTTGTTTGCGTAGGCTCCGGCATTCCGCCTGCTGTATTCCAAATAACAATGTAGGTAACAGGGATTATGTCCCACTTGGCATAGTAGGTCTTGTTGTCGGTGTCAGTTGTACTTATCTCTTCAACTTCACTACCGCTAAACTCGGGGTCTGCATACCAACCGGCAAATGTGTAACCTTCGCGTACAAAGTCTGTTGGAAGTGTGGCTCCTGTGCCGTAAGTGTATTCGCTTACAGCTGTGCCTGTACCACCGTTACCCTCTAAAATGACTGAGTAGGTCTTAACACTCCAAGCGGCAAAGAAAGTCTTGTCTCCCATCTCTGTACCGTCTACTTCAAGAACTGCCTCTCCGCTTAAATCATCTGATGCAAACCAGCCCACAAACTCATGTCCTGTGCGCGTGTAGTCAGTTGGAAGCACTGCCCCAACTGAATAGGTGTATTGAACACTTGATGCGCCTGTGCCTCCGTTTGTGACTAATTTAATGGTATAGGTATTGGCCACAAATGAAGCATAGTATGTTTTATCGTCTGATTCAGACGCATCAATTGCTGTTATCGGGTCGCCCTCAAATAAGGCGTTATCAAACCAGCCTACAAATGTGTAGCCAGTCTTTGTCGGATCTGTTGGCAGAGCAAGACCTGTACCTGTCTCATATTTATCCCATGTTCCCTCTTGTTGGGTTCCGCCATTAAGCACATAGCTCACATTGTGTTTTTCAAGTGACCATTTTGCGTAAAGAGAAATGTCTGTTGATATTTCAGCGATTGGAAATACTGCTTCATTTTCAAGTGTGGAGTTAGTAAACCAACCATCAAATGTATAGCCGGCCTTTGTCATCTCGCTCGGCTGAGCAATACCCATAGCGTATGTTGCAGTTACTTGTTCAGGGCTAGGCTCACCACCGTCTGTATTCCAAGTAATGCTATAGATGTTTTCGCTCCACTTAGCATAGATCGCGGTGTTTCCGCTAAGTGAGATTGGGAATTCAAGCGGTAACGTTAAGTCCTCATCTGCGTACCAACCACCAAATGTGTAGCCTGTCTTTGTTGGTACGTCAGGCTCTACGATGCTTGTGCCTAAAGACCCGCCAAGTTGGGTAGGCAGAGGTAGTCCGCCATCAATTACCCAAGCAACACTATATTGGTCTAGCGACCACTTGGCCCAGAACTCTTTTTCACCTGTGGAGCCTTGAGCTATAACTGTTACAGCTTCGCCTGCGGTATCAACATTGTCAAACCAACCCTCAAATGTGTAGCCTGCATATGTTGGATTTGCGGGCAGCACAAACTGCTTGCTTGCCACATAACCGTCAAAGTAGCCCACTTGTTGCTCTCCGCCATTTAAGTGATAGCTGATGTCGTATTCAAACTCTTCCCAACACGCCCAAAACTCTTTAAAGCCTGTCTCGGTATACAAAACTTCTGTGACCGGCTCTGACTCGCAGGCTTGATCTGTGTACCAGCCCTTAAATATGAATCCGTCTTTGGTGTAGTCTTGTGGCAAGAATGCGCCCTCACCGTAGGTGTAACTGGTAAGTGGTGTTCCGCCCTCTCCACCGTCAAGGTTAAGACGAACCGTATAGCTGTTAACTTTCCATATTGCATACACTGTGCGGTCTGCGGTTATCACACTTGAATATGTAAGAACAGTGCCGTTTCCTGACGCTGAACTATTCCACTCTTTAAATGAATAGCCCTCGCGGGTAGGAGCAGTTGGCATCGCGGTCTTACCAAGCGTGGTATTGTGATTAGCGGTTCTTGTCTCATCTCCCTCAGAAATGACTCCCTCGTTAGCATCAAATGTGATGGTGTAACTTTTAAGTGTCCACTTGGCATATAGCGTTGTGTTGCCTGCGGCAACAAGTGGAAGTACCGCCTCGTTTTCAAGTGCAGCATCAAAGTACCAGCCTGATAAGTTATAGCCTGTTCTTGAAAGGACTGCAGGGTTTACGATGCTTTCACCGTGCTTAACACTCGTCTGTGTTGGTGCAGGGCTTCCTCCGGCAGTCCTCCAGCTAACTGTGTAGGTGTGAGCTTGCCATAGTGCGTAAAAAGTTTTGTCACCTGTAGCGTTTGTGGCTATTAGGGTAACAACTTCACCTTCAAAGTCTTCATTTGCATACCAGCCCATAAAGGTGTGACCGGTCTTTGTGGGTGCCACAGGCAGAGTTAGGCCTGTGCTGTAGGTGTAGGCTCCCCACTCGCCATCTTGTTGTGTGCCGTCATATAGTACGTAGTGAATACTGTATGTGCTTGCACTGTATTTGGCGTAAAGCGCTGTAGCACCTGATACATCGTTGATCGGAAATTCCGCTTCAGTTGTTAGTGTTTCATCTGTGCACCAAGCAATAAAGTCATATCCTGTCTTTTCGGGAGCAGTTGTTGGCTCAGTGATGACTCCACCGTGATCTACATTTGTCTGATCCGGTGTAAACTCACCACCGTTTACCTGCCAGGTGATGCTGTAATTATTCAAGCTCCACTTAGCGTAGAAAGTTTTAGCTTCGATGTCGGTTGTTGTGATTAAGACAACCGGCTCACCATCAAAGCCTCCGTTTGCATACCAACCTACGAATGTATATCCGATGCGCGTGTAGTCAGTTGGAAGAGTAGCACCTACGCCGTAAGTGTATTCAGTAAGCGCAGACCCTGTTCCCTCATTAGCATTAAGAGCCACGCCGTAAGTATTGGCTGTCCATTTAGCGAAGTATTCTTTATCACCGGTATCTGTATCAACTATCGCTGTAATTTCATCTCCTGCGCAATCCTCATTATCGTACCAGCCACCAAACGTGTATCCGGTGCGCGTGTAATCTATTGGAAGTGTGGCACCTACGCCGTAAGTGTATTCAGTAAGCGCCAAACCCTCGCCGCCATTTGCGTTCAAAGTAACGCTGTAGTTGTTAATGCTCCAGGCTGCATAATAAGTTTTATGCCCTGTATCTGTATCTGCTATTGCCGATTCGGCATCACCTGAAAGTTCGCTGTCAGCGTACCATCCACCAAACGTATATCCGGTTTTTGCTGGCGTTGGCAGCACCAGTCCTGTGCCGTATGTATACGTTGCCCAGATACCTGCTTGTTGGGTGCCACCGTTTAGCTCATAAGTTACATTAAATACTGTTTGACTATAAGATGCATAAAGCGTGGTGTTGGCGGTTACGCCCTCAATCGGAAATGTGACTTTGTCTTCAAGTGCCTCATCTGTATACCAACCATCAAAGCCATAACCTGTCTTTGTCGGATTTGTCTCAGGTGCAGCAATGCTAAGTCCGTGATCTACGCTTGTTTGCTCGGGAGTAAATGAGCCGTCCCCAACAATCCAAGTAACGGAATATGTATTAAGTGTCCAAGTAGCGATAAAGTACTTGTTGCCGGTATCGGTTGGAGTAATTTCTGTTTCTATCTGTCCATTACTTACTTGTGTTTCTTTCCATCCATCAAATGTATAACCCTCACGTGTAAAATCAGTTGGGAGTATTGCGCCTACGCCATAGGTATAACTTGTAAGTGGAGTTCCTGCTATGCCTTCGTTTGGATCTAATGTGACCATATAAGTATCAGCTATCCATTTAGCAAAGTAGGTCTTGTTTCCTACATCTTCATCAGTTATCTCGGTTACTGCATCTCCCATAAGCTCTGCATTATCAAACCAACCATTAAATGTATGCCCGGTCTTTTTGTAGTTAGTAGGAAGTGTTGCGCCAAATGAATACATATAACTTGTAAGTGGTGAGCCGGTTCCACCATCTGCATTTAGCGTAACTGTGTATGTATTTGCTCTCCAGACAGCCCAGAAAGTCTTGTCTCCCGAATCTGCGTCAGTAATTTCAGTTACGTATGTACCTCCCGGGCTGTTCTGCCCCGGAGCCCAACCGAGAAATGTGTGGCCGACTCTTTCGTAGTCAGTAGGAAGTGTTGCGCCTACGCCATAGGTATAACTTGTAAGTGGAGTTCCGCTTGTGCCCTCTCTTAGCTTTAATGTAACGGTATATGTAGCTACAGTCCATTTTGCCCAGTAGGTTTTATTGCCGGTCTCGGTTGTGGATATTACTGTAACTGCCGCACCTGTGCATGCTTGGTTATCAAACCAACCTGCGAAGTCATGACCGGTCTTTGTAGGAGTTGTTGGCAGTGTAAGCCCGGTACCATATGTGTAGCTTGTCCACTGACCGTCTTGTTGCGTTCCGCCATTAAGTTCGTAAGTAATACCAAAAGCACTTTCACTGTATGCTGCATACAGTGTGGTGTTTGCTGTGACATTTTCAATCGGAAACGATGCCGGTGTGGATAAAGATTCATCTGTATACCAGCCGCTAAAGCCAAATCCTTGTTTTTGCGGTGTAGTTTGCGGGGCAGTAATGCTCGATCCGTGGTCAACACTTGCTTGCTCCGGTACAAATGAGCCGTCTCCTACATTCCAAGAAACTGTATAAGTGATTATTGTCCATTTAGCCCAGTATTCTTTGTTTGTTGTATCTGTGGCTGTTATTGTTGTAACCGCATTTCCTGTTAATTCTGCATTTGCATACCAGCCGCCAAATGTGTAGCCAGTGCGTGTGTAAGTTGGCAGTGTTACAGCTGAGCCGTAAGTATAGCTTGTAAGCTCATCTCCTGTACCGCCATTTACGTTTAAGGTTACCGTATATGTTGTAGGTGTCCACTTGGCGTAGTATTTCTTATTGCCGGTATCTGTAGTTGATATTTCAGTTATTGCCTCACCGCCGAAATCTGCATTATCAAACCAACCCTCAAATGAGTGTCCTTGCTTTGTGGGAGATGCAGGTAAAGTAAGTCCTGTGCCGTAGGTATAACTTTTCCACTGACTTGCCAGCTCATAACCGCCGTTTAACTCGTACTCTACAGTGTAGGTGCTTGCGCGGTATGCAGCATAAAACGTGATTGGGTTATTTACACTCGGATAAGGAAACACTGCTTCGTTTGCAAGATTTTCATTTATATACCAACCTCTAAACTCGTGTCCGGTCTTGGTTGGGTTAGTATTTGGAGCAGCAAGACTTGAGCCATGCTCAACACTTGTCACATTTGGCTCAAACTCACACGAGAGTACATCCCAGATTTCCATAAATGGGAAAATATATTTTTTTTTTGCCAGTTCGGCAAATCTGGGGTTTTTAAGAAAATTGCATTAAGACCTGTAAGATAGATTTGGTTAGTTTCGCAGACGGTCAGTTACTTAGCTGGTTAAAATCATTAATCATGGACCTACTTGCAAGTTCTGGAGAAAGAGATAGTCGGAAGAGATGAAAGTCATCACAAAACAGCGGAGCAGATGACATACGAGAGAAAATCTGCACAGGAGTTTAACCCTTTAAAGACGAAGCGCAGACTGCTTTATTTAAAGACCCAGTTCGCACCGCGCAGTAAAGACTTTTCA
>DBCW01000133.1:9985-23023 GCA_002293265.1 Eggerthellales bacterium UBA948 | reverse complement strand
ACAGTGGTGATTGTGTGTTTGTCTGTTCTACAAGGATTCTGTTTTTTTGTAGGTTTTAGGATAGTTTTATTAGAGACCGGCCTGTCCATTCGTTTGGGATTTCTAAACCCATTGCGTCTATTAGGGTTGGGGCTATGTCTGCTAGTCTGGCTTCTCCGGTTTTGTCCAGATTCAAGGTGTTGTTTGCATCGACCAGCGCTAGCGGAACTTGGTTTGTTGTGTGAGCTGTCCAGGTATTTCCTGCTGTGTCTATCATTTGCTCGGAGTTTCCGTGGTCTGCTGTTATTAGAACTACTCCGCCTTTTTTCGTAATCGCATCTACTACTCTTTTTAAACCTGCGTCCACTGCTTCTATGGCAGCTATTGCCGCAGCTAGCACTCCAGTGTGACCTACCATGTCGCCGTTTGCGTAGTTAACTATGTAGACATCTGCTGCGTCGTTTTGTATGGCTTGCACTAGCGTCTCGGTTACTTCCGGTGCGCTCATCTCCGGCTTAAGGTCGTATGTTGCCACCTTGGGGCTGGGAATAAGGATGCGCTCCTCGCCTTCTTTGGCCGCCTCTACCCCACCGTTTAGAAAGAATGTTACGTGGGCGTATTTCTCGGTCTCGGCTATGTGCAATTGGCGAAGCCCCAGTGAGGACAGGTAGTCTGCCAAAACGTTTTCCGGAAAGCTCTTGGGAAATACTATGCGTGCTTTGAACTCGCTTTCAAATGTTGGGTCGTACTCGGTCATGCATACGTAAGTGACATCCGGCTTTACCGGACGTTTAAAGCCGTCAAATCCCGGGTCAATAAATGTGCGAGTAATCTCGCGGGCTCTGTCCGGTCTAAAGTTGAAGAATACTATGCTGTCGCCATCTTTTATACCATCATCACCAATCGCTACCGGCTCTACGAACTCATCGGTAATGTCGGCGGCGTATGAAGCTTCCACAAGACTTGCAGGATCGGTTGCCGCATCAACAAATGCGACATCTTCGCTTTCCGGCATCACCAGCGTTTTCCATGCGCGCTCTACGCGTTCCCAACGATTGTCTCTGTCCATTGCGTAGTAGCGCCCGGAAATCATGCCGATACGCGCATCCAAGCCCTGATACTTTTGCATAAGAGCATTACAAAACTCGGCTGTCTCGCGCACATAACCGACACCGCTACTGGGTAATACATCACGTCCGTCTAAAAACGCGGCAATGCGAATGCGAGTCACTCCCCTTGCGGCTGCCATTTCTACCAAAGCTTTTAGATGTGCGAGCATGCTATGCACGCCGCCATCGGATAGCAGGCCCATGAAGTGAACTGTCGTATTGCCCCACGCGACTTCTTCAAATGTGCGTATGAGCACTTCGTTACCTAGCAGAGACCCATCTTCTATGGCGGTATCGATGCGGTTGAGTTCTTGGTTGATTATGCGCCCGGCACCTATGTTTAGGTGCCCTACTTCGGAGTTGCCCATTTGTCCGTCAGGAAGCCCTACATCACGTCCGGATGCATTTAGACAACGACATGGGTACTTGGTGTCCGAGAACAACTTTTGCAAGAACGGAGCATTTGCACTGGTTACGGCGTTGGTTTGACATGGCGTCGCAATACCTACGCCATCAAGGATTGCGAGTAGTGCAGGTATACGTGGATTGGTATGTGTTTCGCTGTTAATGTATTCTTGGCTTTGACTCATTGCTAATTGCGGCTTTCTCGGTTATGGATTCCCGCCTACGCGGGAATGACAGGGTAGTAGCGGGAATGACATTACACAAAAGCCTTTACTATGTCGAGGAAGGGCTTGGCTTCCAGGGCTGCTCCGCCTATTAGTCCTCCGTCTATGTCCGGTTGAGGTGCGAACATGGCGGCGTTTTCCGGTTTCATTGATCCTCCGTATAGGATGCGCACTTTTTCGGCGGTCTCTAAGCCATAGATTTCAGCGATGCGCTCGCGAATCCTGAAGCACATCTCTTGGGCGGTTTCAGGAGTTGCAGTGTGTCCGGTGCCTATAGCCCAGATGGGTTCATACGCTATAACGATGCGCCCGGCTTCGTCGGAGCCTACTTCACCAAATGCTGCACTTATTTGTGCGGTGACAAAATCGATCGCCGCTTTCTCGCCCTCATCACGTTTGGCTAGATTTTCACCAACACAGATGATCGGAGTTATATCTTGCGTAAGTAAAGCCCTGACTTTTAGGTTTACGCTCTCATCGGTCTCGCCAAAGTACTGTCGTCTCTCCGAGTGACCAACAATACAATACTTGCAGCCTACACTTTTCAGCATGGTTGCAGAAATTGCACCCGTAAATGCACCGTTATCCTGCCAATATACGTCCTGAGCACCCAGCATGATGTCCGATTTATCGTAATCTAAAACTGTTCCTACGGTCTTAAGTGCCATAAACGATGGGCATAATACCGTCTCGACATTGTCGTAATCGTTGTAGTAGTGATTGCATATATCCTGGCTGAGCATTGCTGCTTCAACCGTTGTCTTATTCATCTTCCAGTTGCCTGCAACCAGGGATCTGCGCTTCATATGACCACTCCCAGTTTATTCTTTGTCGAGAGCTACGACACCCGGCAGGTGTGTACCATCCAAAAGCTCAAGCGCTGCACCACCACCTGTGGAGATAAAAGTAACCAGATCGTTGTAGCCAAATCTGTTAACCGCAGCGATGCTGTCACCACCACCGATGATAGTTGTGGCGCGTGAATTCATTGCCACAGCTGTTGCTACCTGGCGAGTGCCACCGGCAAAAGGAGCCACCTCAAATACACCCATGGGACCATTCCAAAATACTGTACGACCATCGGTAATGGCGTTCTTGTACATCTCTGCCGTGGCAGGACCGATATCAAGCCCCATCATGCCCTCGGGAATGCCGTCAGCGATGTCAACGATGCTTGTTTCTGCATCGTCACTAATGGTGCCGGCGATAACAAAGTCTTTGGGTAGCAGCAACTGCGTGCCCTCGGCCTTTGCTTTCTCAATCAGCTCTTTGGCCGGCTCCAACCAGTCATCTTCCCTGAGAGAAGAGCCAATGGAATAACCCTGCGCTTTAAGGAAAGTGAAGCACATCGCACCACCAATGATCAGCACGTCCACCACCTCTATAAGACGACTCGTAACCTTGATCTTATCGGAGACTTTAGAGCCACCAAGAATGGCCACAAAAGGTGCGGTCGGATGTGCAAGCATGCGCTCAAAAGTTCCAAGCTCCTTGTTCATTAAAAAGCCGGCGTAACTTGGCAAGAGCTCTGTTACGCCGGTTATGGATGCATGTGCGCGATGCGCAGCAGCAAAGGCATCGTTAACGTAAAGGTCGGCGAGATCGGCTAAACGTCCGGAAAACTCCGGATCGTTGGATTTCTCGCGTTTGTCAAAGCGAATGTTTTCAAGCATCAATACTTCGCCGGGTTGCAAGGCCTCAACATCGGCCGTGGTTTGCATGCCTAATACATCGTGAGTGAGTTTAACATCCTTGTCGATCAAAGTGCCTAATGCCTTTGCCACCGGCTTCAGCGTATAAGCACGTTCATATCCCTCGCCTTTTGGACGCCCCTGGTGAGCAACGATGATGATCTTAGCGTTGTTGTCCATCAGATAGCGAATGGTTGGCATAACCGCACGAATACGCGTATCGTCAGTTACTTTGCCATCTTTGATCGGCACATTAAAATCTACTCGAAGCAGTACCCGCTTACCATTAACATCAGCTTCATTAACGAGCCTCATAATAATTGTTCTCCTCTACTTTTATTGCATCATATATTTGGCTAAGTCTTTTACGCGTGTGGAGTATCCGCGCTCGTTATCATACCAAGATATGACCTTTGCAAAGTTACCCTCGCCACCAAGTACCATGGTGAGTTCGCTATCAAAAACTGAAGAGTGGAGATTGCCGATAACATCAACGGATACGATCGGATCAATGCAATACTCAAGGATTCCCTTTAGGGGGCCTTCGGCTGCTGCTTTCATTGCGGCATTAATGCTGTCCTTGGTCACACTTTTCTCAAGCTCAACTGTAAGATCGACCATCGATGCGTCGGGAGTAGGTACACGGGTTGCAAAACCATCCAGCTTGCCTTTAAGCTCCGGAAGTACCAGCGCCACAGCTTTTGCAGCACCGGTCGTTGTGGGAACAATGGACATACCGGCTGCACGAGCACGACGCAGATCTTTGTGTGACCCATCAAGAATACGCTGATCTCCGGTATAGGCATGTATCGTGTTCATATATCCACGCTTGATGCCAAACTCATCCATGAGTACTTTGGCTACAGGAGCCAGGCAATTGGTAGTACATGAGGCGTTGGAAACAACATTGTGCTTTGAAGCATCATACAGCTTCTCGTTAACGCCCATAACAATGGTGATGTCCTCATTTTTAGCCGGAGCGGTTATGAGAACTTTTTTGGCTCCACCGTTTATGTGGGCAATAGCTTTTTCGCCATCGTTGTATTTACCGGAGGCTTCGATAACAATGTCAACACCCACGCTCGCCCAATCGAGTTTTGATATATCGCGCTCTGACAAGGCTTTTATGAGTTTTCCGTTTACTTTAAGTCCGCCCTCAACCACTTCAACGCTCTCAAAAAGTCTTCCGTGAACCGAATCGTACTTAAGTAAATGAGCCATCATGTCAAGTTTGCTTAAATCGTTTCCTGCCACTACCTCAATATCATCATCATTTATCATGGCAGCTAAAACTAAGCGTCCAATGCGACCAAAACCGTTAATACCTACCTTTATCGTCATCTTGCCTTCTCCTTTCGATACATGTGTTTTTAAGAGTAGTTAAGTGCCAAAATGTTTAGATTCTTCTACGAAATATCCGGTTATTTTAAACAGCCTCTTTTTCCCAATACTCCTGTGCTATTGCCTCTATGCGTCTAACCCTATGATACACGGCTGACTTGGTAAGTGGCGGCGTGGCTAGTTCCCCAAGCTCTCTAAGTGACACATCCGGGTGCGAAAGGCGCAGTAATGCCAATTCTTGCAGCGCCGGGGGCAAACTATCTATGCCTCGCTTTTCAACCAACAGTCTTATCGCCTTGACTTGCTCCATAGCTGCGTCTATCGATTTGGCTTGATTCGCCATCTCGGCGTTAAGGCGGCGATTAACATCATTACGCACAGATTTAGTGACGCGCACGTTTTCCATGACCAACATAGAGCGATGAGCACCCACCAATGTTAGGAAATCTAATATCGGCTCGGCGCCTTTTATATAGACGATCCATGTACTACGCCTACTGACGCTTCTGGCCGGAATGCTCATCTTTGCAAGCAAGGTTACCAGGTCGTTAGCCAAGTTTTCATGGTCACAAGTTAACTCAAAGTGAAAGTCTCCCTGGGGATTCGCAATAAATCCTCCCCCCAAGAATACTCCTCTTAAATATGAAGCGGCGCAACATGGCTTTTGCACCAACGCCGGGTAAATACCCATTTCCAGACCGGATATCGAAAGTATGCCGAGATTCTTTAGTGNNCGGGTATATTCCCATTTCCAATCCGGTAAGTGAAAGAATGCCGAGATTTTTTAGGGCTTCTTCAAGTCCATGTTGAGCCGGAACTGTTATCAAGTAATTGTATGTTTTATGGAGTACGCTTCTACGTGTGGTTATCTCAGTTTTTAGGTGATATATACCATGCAACAAACGTACGGCTGCTCTGGCAACAGGAGCCGTCTCTGTGGTTATTTCGAGGCGGTAGTTTCCGGACAACTTTCCTTGGATTCGTATAAGCCCCGATAGCTCTGCTTTACAGCAAGAGACATGATCAGGTACCAATCTGGAAAGTTCGTCTTTTACCTCTGCTGTGAAGGACATATTCTGAGCACTCCATCTAGCACTTCCGATAAGACAGAAACATCATGCCATGTAGGCCTTATTGGGTCAACCAGATCACGGATTACCAGCATGGGGCCTTGATCCTCTATCCGCTTTGCATGCTCCGGAGAAAACTGCACCCTCCTTACCGCACCCTTGATAGGACCGCCGGCATTTTTGCCGGTAAGCATATCTGTTGTAATAGCTGCAAATTGACCGGTAACCGCACCCGGACGCTTAGACTCCTTTGATCTGTGCATGACTACAACATCCAAAATCCCTCTCATGCCATGATCCAGTAATGCTTCCACAAGCTCTGCGCTGTTGAGCCCCCATGTCTCCCCTTGCATATCGGCTAACGAACATAAAAATACGGTGATTGCCCGGCTATCTTTTATAGCTTCAACAACACCTGGTACCAATAAGTTTGGAATTATTGATGTAAATAGCGATCCCGGCCCCAAAACGATAAGATCAGCTTGCCGGATTGCCTCAAGTGCCGGTTCGTAAGCTCTGGGATTTTTTGGCTGTAGAGATACTGTGGCCAGCGCTGTGTCCGATTTGCAAATATTTGCTTGACCGTCGATGATGCGTCCGTCTCTTGTCTTACCGTTGAGCTTAACACTTTCCAGTGTTGACGGATAAACTTTGCCCTTGGTATCAAGCAGTTTTGCACACAACTCGATAGCTTCGGGAAAAGACCTGGTCGTGTCGTACAATGCAGTTATCATCAGATTGCCCAAAGTGTGGTCATTGATATATTTATATCGCTTCTTAAAAGCTTTGACCCAAACTGAATTGGGGTCGCCGGCCATCGCCACCAAACATTTTCTTATATCGCCGGGAGGAATTATTCCCGTATGCTCGCGCAGCATTCCTGTAGATCCGCCATCGTCAGCCATAGCTACAACAGCTGAGACATACGCCCCAACATTGCGCAAAGCCCTGATGCTTACCGGAGCACCTGTTCCTCCACCTATAACTAGTGCATGTTTTTGCATTCATTTACCTTTACTGCGTCAGCCAACTTCAGCCAAAGGAAGATCACGATGAGAAATATTAGTATTGTATCCTCTTTGATGAAGATACTTGTTGGTCTCCTCCGCTAATACAACACTACGATGTTGTCCACCAGTACAACCGATTCCGATGGTTAAAACCTGCTTGCCTTCACTCACATAACCGGGCATGATCACGTCCAGCAACTTGAACCAGCTGTCCAAAAACTCTGAAGTAGCAGTATTACCCAAAACAAAGTCGCGCACCCCAGCTGACAATCCGGTCTGCTTCTTAAGCTCAGGTTCATAGTACGGATTGGGCAAAAAACGTACATCGATAATTATATCGGCATCGACCGGCATTCCGTGTTTAAAACCAAACGAGAAGACCGGTACCGACATGCTTTCTTGATCAGTTTGTGTCGAGAACAGATTGCGAATAATTTTCCTGAGCTCACGTGGTTCTATGTCTGATGTATCTATGATCGTGTCAGCCATGTCTCGCGCTGAAGCTAATAATTTGCGCTCAAGTTGTATGCCGTCACTTACTGTCATACCATCTTCAGAAAGCGGGTGTCGGCGACGTGTAGCCTTAAAACGTGCCAGTAAGACCTCGTCGCGCGAATCAAGGAACAATACCTTATACGGCACTCCGCCATCAGAGATGTGTCGTAATTCCTCATTTAACTTGTCAAAGAACTCTTGTGCCCTCAGATCACAAACAACTGCAAGTTTGCGCTTTGCGTCTCCCGAAAGTCCCGCCAATGATAAGAGGTTTAGGAGCAAAGATGGCGGCAAATTATCGATACAAAAATATCCCAGATCCTCGAATGTGTGCACAGCTTCTGTGCGTCCTGCACCGGACATTCCGGTGATAACTACAAGATCCGGATTTTTTTCGCCATTTTTATAGTTTTCTTCGTCTATAGATTCTAGGGCCATGTTTCCTCCCATATTTATCACATGATGGTCTTAACTTTGGAAAGTACCGATTAATCAGTACTCACCTAGTTTAACAGAGTGCCGTCCTCGTCCTGTCTGAGCACTGCAAAAACTTCCTCTGCAACATCGCGAGGTATTCCTTTAACGCCGGCAATCTCGTCAACGTTAGCACTGCGAAGTTTTTTCATTGAACCAAAGTGTTTGAGCAGCAATTTTTTGCGCTTTTGACCTAACCCATAAACATTGTCGAGAATGCTTGCCGTCATGGCTTTTCCGCGAAGCTCACGGTGAAATGTGATTGCAAAGCGATGTGCCTCATCACGTATCTGCTTTACCAAATATAGTGCTGCCGAGCCGCTTGGCAGCACTATTGGACCTTCGTCGTACCAAGGAACATACAATTCTTCATTAGCTTTTGCCAGTCCGGCGACCGGTATGTCTAGCCCCAGAGCATCAAGCTCATTAATTGCCGCCGTAAGTTGTGGTTTACCGCCGTCCACTATTAAGAGATCCGGCTTGGAGCCAAACTGCTTATCGTCCATGCGCTTTGGAGCATAGCGTCTTTTTAACACTTCAGACATCATGGCAAAGTCGTTAGCCTCACCGGTATTAAGTCGTATTTTGAAGCGCCTGTACTGCGATTTGTCCGGCAAACCGGCGCTGAGCACAACCATCGAAGCTACAGAGTGCTGACCGTGTATTGTTGAGATGTCAAAACACTCGATGCGCATAGGTGGTCTATCCAAGGCAAGTGCGCTTTCAAGCTGTATCAAAGCTGTGTTAATTCGCTCTTCATCATAACGAGTTCGCACTTTATAACGCCCAAGAGTGTGTTTGGCGTTACGCTCCGCCATCTTAAGCAGTTCCAATAATTCACCGCGCTGCGGCGATTTTAATCTAACGCGGGCACCAAACTTCGAATCCAACTTTGTTGTTAGCCATTCTTCGATAGTTGGAGCATCCCCCGGTGGATTTGCTATTATGATGCGAGTTGGTATCTCTGTTGCTTGCTCGTAGTAACGCAAGAGAAATCCACTGCACAGATCATCGTCGGAAGTATCAAATCCTTTATCTAAAACAAACTCGTTGGAGATGATTACCACGCCTTCTCGAACCATTAAGACATGCACTCCGGTGATTGTCTCTTCGCGAAAAAATCCTATTACATCTGCGTTTAATGTTGGAGAGATTTGTACGTGTTGTTTGTCTTGCAGAGTTCGAACAGTCTCTAAGCGCGTTTTTGTGCGTGAAGCTTTCTCAAAATCCAAATTATCTGCTGCTTCTTTCATCTCGGCTTCGATGTCGTTAATGAAGCTGCGACGATGTCCGGACAAGAAGCGTTCCACGCGCTTTACGTTTTGAGCGTACTCCTGCGACGTACAAGCGCCAACGCAAGGTCCCGGGCCTAAGCCTACGTGATAATCAAAACAAGGTTTATCACCGGCAGGCTCTATGTCCGGATTAGATTCTAACTTACGCTTTAGTTGCTTCCACTGAGCACATTTTGAGTGACATATCGGGATTACACGTCTGACGATATCAACCATGTATCTGGCTGCCCGGGCATCGGTGTAAGGACCAAAGTATCTGGATGTAATAACCGGCTTTTCGCGAGTGTATTTGATTGACGGAAAAACATCACCTTTGGTTATGGCTATAAACGGATAGCTTTTATCATCCTTGAAATCCACATTGAACGGCGGAGAGTATTGGTTTATAAGATTCTTCTCGAGAATCAAAGACTCGTGCTCGGACTTGGTTATCAAGTACTCAAATGAGCTAACTTGCTCCATAAGCCTGGGGATCATCACTCGCTCGTCAGATAGATTTACATATTGACGCATGCGATTTCGCAGTTGCTTTGCTTTGCCCACATAAAGCACATTTCCGTTTGCATCTTTCCAAAGATACACACCCGGGCTTTGCGGAACATCACTCAGTTGTTCTTTTATACTCGGTAGTTTATTCATGGCTACATGCTACCACCGATGCAGCGCACACTCCATTGTCGTTTTAAGGAAGTGCCGATTATTTAAGCTCTGAAAAGCTTTTACTCAAAATCTTTTTGATACTGTCACCTTGCATGTCTCTTTTATGTCATTTACCGATATTGCCGTAATAATTGCTGTGCCCTTTTTTATACCTCGGATATTACCCGATGCATCAACGCTTACGACATTTGGAGCTGACGATGTCCACCTAAGAGTTTTATCTGTAGCCGTCTTTGGCAGAACTGAAGCCGTTATCGTTCTTTTTGCGCCAACGACCATGCTGACTTTATTTTTATTGAACTTTATATCCTTAACAGACTGTGGCATTACTTGAACAGGAGCAATTTTTGATTTTTTTGAGCCATCGCCAAGTTCGCCATAACTGTTTTGCCCCCACGCCCACACACTACCGTCTAATTTCTGGATTAGTGAGAAGTTGTACCCTGCAGAAATTGACACTACATTTTCGACTGCTATTTTTTTAGGTGTCAGGCCTACTTTTTTTGTGCCGTTTCCAAGCTGGCCATAACTGTTGGCTCCCCAAGTATACAAACTACCATCACTTGCCAGGGCAATAGAGTGATTATTGCCTGCATCAACAGTCTTTATCTCGGTTAATGCAGTAATTTGTATGGGTAGTTGTTTAGATTTGGTTGTACCATCTCCTAATCTACCATCGCGATTATAACCCCATGCCCAAACCGTTCCATCTGTTTTTATAGCTAACGAATGCTCGGCAGCTGCCGAGATAAAACTTACTGAGTTGATGCCGGATAATTGAATGGGTACGCGTTTTTCTATCGAAGTGCCATCGCCTAGTTTTCCTGACTTGTTTTGACCCCAAGCCCAAACAGTTCCATCTTTTTTTACCGCCAGCGAATGATTATCGCCTGCCGAGATAGAAACTACGTTGGAAAGCCCACTTACCTGACGTGGAATATTTGTGGATAAGCTGGTTCCATTGCCCAGTTTTCCATATTTATTCTGACCCCAAGCCCAAACGCTGCCATCATTTTTTAATGCTAACGAAAAACCATCTCCGGCTGAGATTGCCTTGACACCTGTAATGCCTACTTTTACCGGAACACGCCTCTCTTTCTTGGAGCCATCCCCAAGTTGTCCAAACTTATTTGCGCCCCACGTCCAAACGCTTCCATCATTTTTAAGAGCAATCGAATGCGAAGAACCTGAAGAAACAGATATAACATTTGCAAGAGATTTTATGCGATTTGGGATTACGGTTTTCTTTGAGTTACTATCTCCCCATGTCCAGACGCTTCCGTCTGTTTTTGCCAGCAAAGAGTGATAGTCACCGGCAGATATTACCTTGTTGGTATCAGTTTGGACGGACACATATTTAAGGGCTTCGTAAGCTTCAACTAGTCCATGACCGTAGTATGGGTCAAAACCGTTTTGATCAACATCTGTTGCCGTTTGCTCAATTGCTTTTTTAACATCTGTTGGAGATAGTGCGTCATCAGCGGCAAACAACAATGCTGCTATGCCTGAAACTGCAGGCGCTGCCAGAGATGTTCCTCGAGCCAATGCCAATCCTACATCATCCAATGGAGAAAGACTTTCAACTAGCTCTCCGGGAGCTGCGACATCTTTTTCTGTGTTGTGATCGCTATACACTGCTATTTGATTGTTTTCGTCTGTTGCGGTTACCGATAATACCTCATCATAATCACTTGGGTAGCTCAAGATATTGTGCTCGGTTGTCGGATCAATTAACTCCGGGTTGTCTCCATCATTACCTGCAGCTCCCACAACTAAAACACCGGCATTAGTCAGTTCTTTTACCTTGCTGTGCTCGATCTCGTCGTATTCGTAGCCGTTGTATGATGTATTCATAACACGAATATTCAATTCATCTCGCTTTGACAAGACGTAATCCATGCCGCGTATGATAGCCTCTGTGTCAATCATGTTGGGGTTGTCGTCATAGTTTGCCTTAATTGGCAGTATTTTAGCATTATACGAAGTGCCTGCCACTCCAATACCATTATTAACTTCTGCAGCTATCATTCCTGCAACGACTGTTCCATGACCGCTGGTATCGCCATTAAAACCTACATCTGCTGTTAGTGGTTCGTTGCCGACAGCATTCCAAGCATGATCATGCCAAATATTGTTAATAATATCCTGGTGAGTCAGGCGCACTCCTGAATCTATGATTGCTACTGTAACTTCACTGCTGGGTTTTTCGGCCAAATCCCATGCAGCTGGCATATTTAAAACATTTGCCCACCAAACGGCATCGTTGTATTTTGGTACCAATACATCTGCTTTTGCACGGCTATTCAGATTGTAGTCTGCCGGAATTGGCTCAATATCAAAATCGTCAATAAAACGAATGTAATTTGGCTGAACTCTTACAACTTCGGTTTCGTTGGCAACCGCTATTAAAGCGTTTTCAATTGAGACATCCTCGGGAATTGTCACTTTTACTATTTTGCTCTCATCTTCCAAGGACGAAAAGATGTTTGCGCTTGTTGCTTCATCCGTTTTGGAAACATTGTCTATTGCTTCTTCAATACTCTCAAGTGCGTTTTGTGTTTCAGTGTCTCTATTTATTACTGCAATAACTTCATTTGCTACATAGCTGGTTTCTTCGTTTGGTACCTCCGCTACAATGCCTGCATTAATGGCTTCATTTAATGTTGAGAAGCTCTTGCTGTTGCTTTGGTTGTTGTGTTTTTCATCAGTACTTTGGGAGATTAACCTTTTAATGACATTTGATTCCTGATTAGTTGTCGCAATGGCTTGTGCTGGCATCAGCCCAAAAACCAGTGTAAATGCTAGCGCTACAATTAGAGTTTTAGAGTGCTTCATGTCTTCTCCCCTTTATCCCCGGATACCCCTTTTTATCAATCTACCAGCTTAAAGTTTTGATTGCGCTTGTAATAAGCTATTAGATTTACAGCGATATATTATACACTTTATTATGTAAGTTTTTATCTCTAATTTATGTATTATTTATATAGTATGCATAGTTTTTGATACTAACAAACTCATCTATAGTATTTCTGCATCTTAAAAACTCTGTTTCTTAAACAACTCAGTTACCGACTGACTTGTTGATGACTCTATACGTAAGTTTTCCGAGCGATTTTCGCTGTCGTCCTCACGCGGTTTAAAAAGTTCGTTCTGTCATTCCTGCATGCCCCTGTCACTCCCGTATACCTGTCATTCTCGTATACCTGTCATTCCTATGTTCTCCCTGTCATTCCTGCGCCCTCCTGTCATTTCTGCGCCCTCCCTGTCATTCCTGCATGCCCCTGT
>DBCW01000133.1:0-9937 GCA_002293265.1 Eggerthellales bacterium UBA948 | reverse complement strand
TTCCCGCCTGCGCGAGAATGACAAGGGGACGAGGGAATGACAGGGGGACACAGGAATGGCATGGGAGTATGGGAATGACGTAGGAACGCAGGAATGACATGGGGGGGGTGTAGGAATGACAGTATAGTTTGTTAGTACTCATGTTTGGCGTGGTCAAATGTTGCTGCCAGAAATCTTCCTGTAATGCTTTTTGGTGAGCGAGCAACTTTTTCCGGAGTAGCTGCTATCNNGTAGTTCGCCTCCCCTGTCGCCGCCTTCAGGACCCAGATCTATGATGCGGTCAGCGCATTTAATCACGTCGAGGTTATGTTCAATCACCAACACGGTATTGCCTTTTTCTACCAATCGCTCTAATACTTGGAGCAACTGCCTCACATCATCAAAGTGAAGCCCTGTTGTTGGTTCGTCTAAAATGTAGAAAGTATTTCCTGTTTGAACGCGTTGCAACTCACTGGCTAGTTTCACGCNNCGGAAAGCGTAGTTGCCGGTTGACCAAGTTTTATGTATCCAAGACCAACATCATACAATGTCTGGAGCTTGCGCTTTAACTTGGGCAAGTTCTCGAAGAACTGTAAAGCCTCGTCAACACTCATATCTAAGACATCAGCTACAGTTTTGCCTTTGTAAGTTATCTGCAACGTCTCGCGATTGTAGCGAGATCCGTTGCAGACTTCGCAAGGCACATAAATATCCGGAAGAAAGTGCATCTNNCTCAATCTTTATCTGTCCGTCACCTTTACAGGCTTCGCATCTGCCACCTGATACGTTAAACGAGAACCTTCCGGGCGCATAACCTTTTGCCTTAGAATCCGGTAATTGCGAATACAGTACGCGAATATCATCCCAAAGCCCAACATATGTTGCCGGATTAGAGCGTGGTGTCCTGCCGATTGGTGATTGATCGATATCTACAACTTTATCCAGCAAGTCAACGCCTGAAATCTTACGATGCGCGCCTACACGTTTGTGTGAACGGTGCACACGATTTGTCAGCGCAGGCGCTAATGTATCGGTTATCAGAGAAGATTTTCCGGAGCCGGAGACACCGGTAACTACAGTTAGAGTGCCCAGTTCAATCTCTACACTGATATCTTTGAGGTTATTTTCAGTAGCTCCAATTAATTTTAGTTTTCCCTTGTTTGGTTTACGCCTTGTTTTGGGTATGTGTATTGTTTTTCGTCCGGATAAATAATCAGCAGTTAGTGAGTTCTTGGCTGACAATACCTCATCAGGCGTACCGGAAGCGACAATATATCCGCCATTTTCTCCGGCACCCGGTCCGATATCGATTACATAATCAGCGCGCCTTATCATCTCCTCATCATGCTCCACAACGATCACGGTGTTTCCAAGATCGCGAAGCCTTTCCAAAGTGATAATCAATCTCTCGTTATCGCGTTGATGCAGTCCGATGGACGGTTCGTCGAGAATATATAAAACACCCATGAGGCCTGCGCCTATCTGAGTTGCCAAACGTATACGCTGTGCCTCTCCACCAGAAAGTGATGCTGTTCCACGTTCTAAGGTAAGGTAATCCAAACCAACATCAACCAGAAACCGCAAACGTTCCAGCACTTCTTTGATAACGCGGCCGCCTATCTGCGTCTCCCTGGAATTCAAATTTAATGACTCGAAGAAATCTAAACTGTCGCGAATCGAAAACTGAGTAGCCTCATAAATGTTCTTACCACCTACAGTCACAGCCAGTATTTCCGGTTTTAAACGAGCGCCACCACAGTCCGGACATGGGGCAACAGCAAAATATTCTTCAAATCTTGCTCGCGCTGACTCGCTGCTGCTCTCTTCATATCTATCAGTTGTAGCTTTGATCAATCCGGGAAATGTAATTGTCCAATGCGTATCTCTGCCATCGCGAGTTAAGTATTCGACGCGTATCTTTTCTTCTCCAAGTCCATTTAAAAATGCGTCTTGGATCTTGGCCGGGTATTCTTCGAAAGGAGTGTCGATACTTACTTTAAGGTGCTTTGCTACCGATCTGAGCACTTGTGGCCAATAATTGCTGGAATTACTAAAAACTACCCAGGCGCCTTCAGCAAGCGAAAGTGATGGGTTTGGTATTATCAAGGTTGGGTCTACTTTGTGTGTGTACCCTAAACCTAAGCAGGTAGGACAGGCACCATATGGAGCATTAAAGCTAAAATCGCGCGGTTCTAAGTCATCCATAGAGTGCCCGTGTATCGGACACGCCAAAGCCAGTGAGAAGTTTTCCAGTTGCTCCGGCAAAAACTTTGCATCATAGTTCTTTTCACTTATGTTTGCCTCAAGTGCTTCATTTGTCACTTTTTCATTTGCAGGAGCACTGATTATCTCTTCTAAAACCTGCACAATTACGTTGCCTTCTGCCATGTTTGTGGCAGTCTCAACTGCTTCTGCCAGGCGTGAGGTCGATTCAGGCTTTAATATAATGCGATCAACAATTACCTCGATATCATGTTTATAGTTTTTATCCAGATCGATCTTGTCGGCTAATTGACGCACTTCTCCGTCTACACGTACGCGAGCAAAACCTTCTTTTTTTAGCTCTGCAAAAAGTTTTCCGTATTCACCTTTGCGACCTCTGACAATGGGAGCCAAAATATGCGCCCTGCGACCTTGCCACTGTTCAAAAATGCGATCGACTACTTGGTCAGTGGTCTGTCTCACAATCTCGCGTCCGCACTCAGGACAATGCGGTATTCCTATGCGCGCAAAAAGCAGGCGTAAGTAGTCGTATATTTCCGTAACAGTTCCAACAGTTGAACGTGGGTTTCTGGATGTGGTTTTTTGGTCAATTGAAACTGCCGGCGAAAGCCCATCAATGTGGTCGATATCCGGCTTGTTCATCTGACCCAGGAATTGTCTGGCATACGCCGAAAGAGACTCCACATATCTGCGCTGTCCCTCAGCATATATTGTGTCAAAAGCAAGCGAACTCTTACCGCTACCTGAAAGTCCGGTCACCACAACTAGCTTGTCACGAGGAATTGTAAGACTTATATCCTTAAGATTGTGTTCCCGCGCACCACGAATAACTATTGAATCCTGCACTGAATCTCCATCGTCGTATTTTTCCGGGTAGCAATTTTGCTCTTCCGTGATTTTTGATTTTTCGCAATCTATTATTGTAACTCAAGCTTTGTGCAGCTTGCTCTTTGTAGACAAATCGTCAAAGCCCCTCAAAATCGCATAAGAATTTCTATGCACTCAGTATAGCGAACATATGTTCGTTTGGGAAGTGCCGATTTATTGCTTGTGTGTAGATTGCTACCTATATATTGCGATTAACTCTGCTTTAGTTACTCGCCCATCATGAACGTCGATTACCATTACTGATGGTTTTGAGCCATCGCGCGGACGAACCGGAGATCCGGGGCATACTACTCGTACTGCTCCCCAAAACTCATCTTTTGGAACATGCGTGTGACCGTGTATGCAAATGTGTGGTAGTGGTTGCCCCGGCAAGATATCCCCTATGCCCCTAAGTGCTTCTTTTACTAAACTTGGTTTATGAGCAATGTAGAACCTTACACCTGCCAGTGTTACCTGAGCGGTCTCTTCGGCTTCTAAATAATCACCAAAGTAGTCGCAGTTACCATAAACTGCTGTGACGGGGGCAATGATTGCCAGTTCATCTAAAACATGTTGTCCACCGATATCGCCGGCGTGGATTACATGATCTACACCATCAAAAACATCGTGAACAGCTGTCGGTATATAGCCATGTGTGTCGCTAATAATGCCTAACTTCATGCCTCTGTTGCTTTCAACTTGCTTTCATTCAGTAGTTTTGTCCTTTTCTGATTTCTCGGCTCGTTTTTCCAACAAGCTTTTTATCAACCATGGTAAATACAGTATGACCCAAAAAACCATAACAAGTCCGGCAAACCCAAATAAATATCCGGGCATGCCTAAAACCTGAAGCGGTTCTAATGGCGATCCGGGAGCAGCAAGATTTAGGAAGAAAAAGTTTGTTTTGAGGACTTGGTTGATAAAGTAGATGGGCGGAATAACCACAAGCAAAAATATTGCCGAGCGCCATAAATCGGTAAAGCGCGGACGAATCTCTTTGCTGCTGATAAGTAATATCGGAAATGAGAACATAAAGAAGTGGATAACAAAACTGTGAAAGTTGAAATAACTAAATATGGGATACATAGTCCAATCCGAAAAAACTAGAGCACAAAACGCTCCCGGCATACACAGGCTATAGAGCAGCGTAGCAGTCCATTTATTAGGTTTTATCACATGGATAAAAGTGATTACTATGCTCATGCCACACATGTGTAACGGAAACAGATCGGGATCCCAAACCGCAAGCGTGAAAAAACAGATAGCATCTTTCAAAAGCTCCATTGCAAGCATCGCTATAGCATAAAACACTTGGAACCGATGACGAATTTCTTCATTAGCACCGCGATATAACCTCACCAAAACAATGGTGGCTATAACAAAAAACAGCAGTATGCACAGGTGTGCCAAGCCAAAATGTTCCCAACCTATAATTCCCCCCGGTAGTTCGGTCTTATATGTAAAGAAATGATCGAACATACTGCCTCCCACACTCAAACTTTAAGGAATCTTCATTGTTCTTGGTTTTGACTTTCCGCTGTAATAAACTTTACCGGCTTTTGCGTCTCCCAACAGCTCGCTTGCAGTAACAAATGCATAACCACGCGATTTAAGCGTGTCTACTATTTGAGGAGCAGCAGTTACTGTTGATGCGTGTAGATCGTGCAGCAATATGATAGCACCACTTCTAATCGAATTGACTACACGCGAATATACGACACTTGCGTTTCGATCTGCCCAGTCGCGTGGGTCGATTGTCCACATGATTATCGGTTTACCGCATTGGTAAGTTGTGGAGTTTATGCCGCCACCTGGTGGGCGCATCACTACACTTTCCTTGCCGATAGCTGACCTTATCACAGCATCAGTTCTGCTCATCTGATTGATAAGCGCTCCCACTGAACCATTGTGGCTATACGTATGATTTGCTACCTCATGCCCCTCTTTATCCATACGTCTTAAAAGATCTTTTCGTCCGGCTGCCGATCCTCCTACTACAAAAAATGTAGCAACAACATCTCGTTTCTTTAAATCGTCAAGAAGTCTGGCCGTGTGTGCTGCCGGACCGTCATCAAATGTGAGGGCTGCCCACTTGTTTGCAACGGTAACTCGGCATCTTGCAATATGACCATTAACCTTAACCGATACTGTGCATTCTCCAAATGAGCGAGCCGTAACCTTCCCGGTATTGTCAACTGTAGCTATTTTGTCATTGCTTGAGCTGAAGCTGGCTGCACCCAAAACTTCATTGCCCGGTTTTATAGTTGCCTTTAGCTTTAATGTTTTACCAGGCTCAGAAAACAGCATTCTTGATGCATCCAGACTTACAGCTGTTCCGTACTTTACAGCTTTAAACTTGAACTTGAGAGCCTTCTCTTTGTCCTTGGTAACCTTTAGTGTAGCTCCCGATTTACCACTAGCAGCAGTTATGTAGGTATGTAGGTTGCTTTTAAGAATAAACCAACCATCCCCTGTAGGGTAAAGTGAAAAGCGCTGGTTTTTCCCACCATAGTACTCCCACTGAATGAGAGGGGCGCTGTCTTTGTTTCTTGCATTGCTCACATCAATATCTATGCATTTTTGTGAGTTTCCGTTAATCAGTTTCATTGTTCCGGCAACAGAAACAACAGCATGCCATGTCTGACTGATCGAGTCGCTCTTTTTACTGAGCACCACTCTTGCACCATCTTTTATAGAGTTGTTCTTGATGCTAAGGTATCCGCCTTGCTTGGTATAAAATCTGTAGTATTTTGTATCTAGTTTCTTGGGCTTTTCTTTTTTTGAAGAAGAATTGTTTTCACTGTCTGATTCTTTGGCGATATCAACGTCTAAGTTTTCTATTTCACCAGCAGAGTCATTCATGCTGGTTAAAATATTTTCTTGATCTTGACTGTTTGGATTTATCGTTTCCTCAGCAAAAACCGGAGAGGTCAATAATGGCGAAGCCGCAATGCTAATCGTTGAGACACCAACTAACCCCACGAAATTACGTCTATCTATTAACTTGTTCATAAAACTCCGTATCGTTCATTAAAACTCAGTTTAGTTGGAGTTTTGCTGCGCTAACGCCAACGAGACTCAGATCCTATACAAACAATGCGCCGGTTGCGGCAAAAAACACCAGAACTATCACGCCTAAGACTATGCGATACCAACCAAATACCTCAAAACTATGCTTCTTGATGTAACCCATGAGGAATTTGATCGCTACCACAGAAATACCGAAAGCAGTTATTATGCCTACGACAAAAACACCCCACTCGGTAGCAGTTAAGCTGATTTGGTCAATTATAAATGCCTTAAATATCTTGAGTATGCTCCAGCCAAACATCACCGGAATCGCCAAGAAGAAAGAGAACTCAGCAGCAATCTGCCGTGAAACTCCAAGTATTCTCGCTCCGAGTATCGTAGACCCTGAGCGTGACGTACCCGGAATGATCGCCAAGCACTGAAAGCAACCGATAAGGATGGCTCGCGGGAAGCTCAAGCTTTCCAGTTCATCATCTTCTACCAAAGGATTCTTTTTGGTGTGCGATCCCATTGGTGAGGCTTCGATGCCTTCTTTTTTCGTGTTTACCCGCTCAACAACAATATATGCAATACCGTAACCGATCAATGCAATAGCAACTACAGTAGCATTGAAAAAGTGCTCTTCGAACCAGTCATCAAATAAGATGCCGATAATGGCAGCCGGAATACAAGCGACAATGACTTTAAGCCATAAAACCCACGTAGATCTTCGCTGAACGGCGTTCTTTTGCTTGGATAACGGATTGAGTTTATGGAAAAACAAAATAATGACAGCCAGTATGGCACCCAACTGGATAACAACAAGAAACATTTCCCAAAATGCCGGCGATACTTCAAGTTTTACAAACTCATTAAATAGAATCATGTGGCCGGTGCTTGAGATCGGAAGCCACTCAGTGATTCCCTCCACTATACCAATAAACAGGGCTTTTAGTAATTCGATAACGTCCATTTAAAAACATATCCTGACTTTTTATAAAATTCTTTTACAACTTCTAAATATTAGTGCAAGTTTGCCAATTCTCTATGATACACTTCCCCCATGGCTTTGCAATCTGAAGATTATGGATTATTACAACGACTCGTCGATGCCCTATATAGGGACAAGACAGTTGTCGTGCGCCTCGATGTTGTCATTTTGGCAGAGGCGCTGGATTTTCCGGATGACCTGTGCGAGATAATATCGCTACTGCCGCCCGGTAAATATTCGCGACAAAAGCTATGCGATCAGATGAATTCTTCTATATCGGGGCACGGCTGGGGAATGAAATACGGCACTGTGGAGTGACTGCGTGTAGATAGAATGGATTCCCGCCTTCGCGGGAATGACGGAGGGGCGCGGGAATGACAGAGGGGTGTGGAAGTGACAGGGTTGAGGGAATGATTGTGGGGGGGGTTTGGGTGACATAGGAATGTGGAGAGTAAACTATGCCTTGGCTTGAAAAAGATGTTGATATTGAAACGATCCGTAAGGCTTTTGCCGCAGATCGTTTTGCTACCGAGTTGTGTGGCATAGAGATCGTTGAGGCAACCTATCAACACGCTGTATGCAGTATGAGGATTACCGAAAAGCACTTAAACGCTATGGGAAAACCTATGGGTGGTGCCATCTTTACTTTAGCCGATTTTTGCCTGGCAATACTTTGTAATATTGGCGAAGAACCAACTGCTTCTGTTAGTTCCACTATCGAATATACCTCAACTGCAAAGGGCAGTACGCTCATAGCAAAAGGCAGAGTTGTTAAATCCGGTAAATCACTAGGGTTTTACACAATAGATATATTTGATAATCTGGATAATCACGTAGCCCAAATGATTTCCACATGTCACCGCAGATCTTCGACAAATATCTCGGTGTAGACTTGTCTATCCTCTTTTCTGTCGGAGCGCATAAGCGATATCTTTGTTACTTCTATATCTGTCTGTGGTGCCTCTAGGGCTATCGGACACTTGTTTTCAATAGAGCGCCCGATAGTTATGTGTGGTTTAAAGTTTCTGTGTTCAATATTAAAGCCTCTGGCTTTTAACTCCTCGGTCATATAATCTGCTAAGACCGTAAGAGTGCGGTTCTCTTTTACTCCAACCCACCAGTTGTATCCTTTATAACCCTTAAAACTGCCAACACCATTTATACTAAGCGTTAAAGGAGAAGTAACGTATCGCCTGCATGCATCAGATACAACTCGCTCAATAGTTGCGACTCGCTCGCTCTCGCTTCCGCTACCTCCCCTGCCCTTGTCTTTTGTGTCACCAATAAAAACCAGTGTGATATGGTAGTTTTCAAGGGGAATTACTCGCCCACTGCCGGATTGCCTAATTAACTCTGTCGAAGTCATATAGAGGTCATACTTGACATCATCGGGTAAATCTATGGCAATAAAAAGTCGCAAGCACTCCTCCAAAGTTAATCTGCATCTACCGGGTATGGGTGCAAATTGGCGTAACTATCCTTAAACATTTTATCAATTGTGGTCGCGTCCGGTTTTGGCGTGATCATACTCACCAGCGGTACGATAACAAGACCTGCAAGCATGGCGATAGCACCGGCATTGATTGGCGATGCGATGAATCCAACGCCAAAGACAAATCCCCATATCATATTGGTGATCACAAGACCAACACCAAAAATGAAGCATACCCAGACACTGGCTGTGGTGGTGCGCTTCCAATACAAGCCGTATAACAACGGCGCCAAGAAGGCTCCGGCTAATGCACCCCAACTTATTGACATCAGCTGCGCGATAAATGTGACGGCAGAGCCGTACTGAACCAAGGCTATGATCGCCGAGATGATTACAAAAACTACAATCAAAACGCGCATGGTAAACAATTGCGAACGCTCACTCATTTTCTTGGCGATGTTTCCTTTAATGAAGTCCAGTGTAAGAGTAGAGCTTGACGCCAACACCAAAGAGCTGAGTGTAGACATCGAGGCAGACAAAACCAAAACGACTGTTAGCCCTATCAGCAGATCCGGCATGTTTGAAAGTAGTGTGGGAATTACAGCGTCATAAACCGGTGTTCCGGCAGCTGTTAGCGGAACAGCATCACCCGCCAAGCGACCAAAGCCACCCAAGAAATAACTACCGGCAGCAACTATTAAAGCAAAAAATGTGGAGATGAGCGCACCGCGCTTGATCGATGAAGTGTCCTTGATCGCGTAAAACTTCTGCACCATTTGCGGTAGACCCCAGGTTCCCAGCGATGTGAGAATGATAACGCCAAGCAAGTTGATGAGATCGGGTCCAAACATTGAGGTGAACGCACCCTGCATTCCTGTGGTTCCTGCTGTGTCGTTTGGTATTGTTGACAATTCTATTACTGCTTGAGTAAAACCACCGTGCCCGGAAAGCACCACGGCAATGACGGCAATTATGCCACCCAGCATGATAAGACCCTGAACAAAATCGTTTACCGCTGTTGCCATGTATCCGCCAAGCACCACATAGATGCAGGTAAGTAAGGCCATCACAATTATGCAGTATTCATATGGTATGTGAAACGCCATATCAAACAGACGAGACAAACCGTTATACACACTGGCAGTGTAAGGAATCAAAAAGATAAATATGATACCTGCGGCAGCAATGCGCAAAGCCTTGCTTTTAAAACGAGCACCAAAGAACTCCGGCATGGTCTGAGCATTAAAATGATGACTCATTGCACGAGTTCTGGCACCAAGCACGTACCAGGCCAGCAGTGAACCGATAAAGGCGTTACCAAGACCTATCCACAATGCAGCTAGACCGTACTTCCAGCCAAACTGACCGGCGTAACCAATAAACACAACTGCGCTAAAGTATGACGTGCCGTAAGCAAAGGCCGAAAGCCAAGGACC
>DBCW01000083.1:16712-39092 GCA_002293265.1 Eggerthellales bacterium UBA948 | reverse complement strand
CGGGAGCCGGTAAAGGTACACAAGCCGCAAAACTGGTTGAGGAGTTTGATATCGCTCATATTTCTACCGGAGACATCTTGCGCGCTGCTGTTAAAGCAGGAACCCCCCTTGGCACAGAAGCTAAATCTTATATGGATAAAGGCGAGTTGGTGCCGGATAGCGTAGTTATCGGTCTGGTAAAAGAGCGCTTACAGGAAAAGGATACCGAGAAAGGTTTTATTCTCGACGGATTCCCACGCACCTCCATGCAAGCCGTAGCCTTGTCTTCTGAGCTTGCCGAGCTTGGCAGAGACATTGACGCTGCTGTAGCTGTAAATGTAGACTTTGAAGTAATCGTCAAGCGCCTTACCTCTCGTAGACTCTGCAAGGATTGTGGCTATATCGGAACCGAATCTGACAGCGCCTGTCCGCAATGTGGCGGCGAGATGTATCAGCGCGACGATGATAATGAGACCACTGTTCGCAATCGCCTTGAAGTTTATGAACAGTCCACCGCACCACTCATCGAGTACTATCGCGGAAGNNGTAGAAGTTGACGGAGACAGACCGGTAGACGAGGTCTTCCTCGACATAAAAAGACAGATCGTTAAATAAGCGACATAGGGAGCTGTATCAAAAGTATGGACATAGGTCAGATTGTCATTGCCACACATCCATCAGCCACTCACATGCGCCCCCTGTCATTCCCGCGAAGGCGGGAATCCATAATAAACGATTAGTGCTATGTGAAAAGTTGAAGAAGTATTTTACCATAAGACTTTTGATACAGCCCATAATCTCTTCTGAATTGCGAGAATTGTGATAATACTTAAAACACCTGCAGAGATCGATGCCATGAAAGAAGCCGGACGCGTAAGTGCAAAAGCACTTCGCAAGACAGGTGAGCTTGTGCGCCCCGGTATCTCAACTTTGGAATTGGATAAGTTTGCTGAGAACTTAATACGCATGGAAGGCGGTATTCCCGCCTTTCTTGGTTATGGCGGATTTAAGGGCTCTATCTGCTCATCCATAAACAGTCAGATCGTACATGGTGTTCCATCAGCCGGCGTGTTTTTAAAAGAGGGCGATATCATTTCGATAGATGTTGGTGCCATTGTTGGTGGTTGGGTAGGCGACAACGCCTGGACTTTTGCTGTTGGTCAAGTTGCACCCGAAGTTGCACGTCTGCTGGAAGTGACCGAACAATGCATGTGGGATGCAATTGATGCAGCACGTGAAGGAAATAGGCTTGGCGATATCGGACACGCAGTACAGAGTTTGGCTGAGCGCGAGGGTTATGGTGTGGTTAGAGAATACGTTGGTCACGGCATAGGTCGTGACATGCACGAGGATCCCAATGTGCCAAACTTTGGTAAAAAAGGGCAAGGGGTAAAACTTAAAAGTGGTATGGTGCTTGCAATAGAGCCAATGGTTAATATGGGCACACATAAAACTGCCGGTCCCTTTGAAGATCGCTGGACAGTTTTTACAGCGGACAACAAACCGTCAGCGCATTTTGAAAAGACGGTTGCGATTACCGATGGAGATCCACTAATACTTACCGCCGAGTAAAAACAGCTGGGAGCATGACGAATAGCAGGGAACGAGCAGCTATTTATCAATCACGAGTTCTTTAAATTTATCAGCAAGATAGTCCTTGCCTAGTGCCTCCAACGCTTCGTAGGCTTCTAACAGTTTCTTGCCCTCAGAAGTAAGCTCTGAGCCTCGAGCCCCATTGCGATCGATCAGGTCAAAACCAAAGCCGGCCTCTGTTTCCTTGACGATACGCCAAGCCTTACTGTAGGCCATACGAATTTTTTTTGCCGAGGCATTAAGGGATCCGCATTGCTCAACACCGCGTAGAAGTGTTGCTATACCTTTTCCAAAAGTGCCCTTGTCTACTTGCTTTCCTGAATAAAATGCTAGCCTTAGCTGAAAATCAAGATGCTTCATGCTCTTCATTGCAATTACTTTCTCGTCGATACTTAAGGTTTGTTTGGTTAAATCGTATTGTTTTACACATTTTAACACTTTATCCAAATGAAGAACAATAAGGCTAGTTAACAATTATGCTCAAAAAAGGAATTTATTTTTGAAGCTTTACATTTACTCACTAATTCCAAATTTCTAATCAAACTAGGGAAGTGCCGATTTGGCGCGTAATGATCAAGTCGGTGCTTCCCTAGCTTTGTACTGGTTGTTTTGTCCAAGATTTGTGAAATGAGAAGCTATATTCTGTAAAAAACAGTTTGAAAAATAATGTGCTCTGCGAGAATATCCAAAAACACAAAAAAAGCAATCTAAATATACCAATAAATGAATGCATAACATTAGAATAATATATTTGACGATATCCATATAATCATGCAATAATCAGCAAATAGGTTAGGCGATGCGCAACTAAATAACGCAGAGTCTTTAAGGGGCAACAAAAGGATGGGGCAAAACATGAATAATCCAAAATCAATTCCAATCAACACACACACACTACTATCAACGAAACAATGAGATTAAAAACTCTCAAAATCCTCCTAGCGGCAATACTTGCACTTGGAGGATTTTTAATATTTGAGCCAAGTAAAGCATACGCTGCCCCAAGTGTAGAAATCATAGATGTAAGTGACGCTAAGGCAGACTACAGATTAGTAGAAGAAAAAAATCAATATGGCCATTTAAAGCTTTTCTGTCAGAAGGAGATATATCAACTACAACATGGAAAAGCTCAGATACAAGTGTTGTAAGTATTAGAGAAGAAACTAACGGAGTATACTTTGATAGCTCAAAAGAGGGAACATCTAAAGTAACTCTAACTGTAAAAACTACAGATGGAGATACGTATACAGATGATGCATATGTATCAAGTTATGCAGAAATAGATGACACTCAAGCTTTAATCAAAAACACATCAATGCTATATAGAGGAGCTACAACTACTCAAGGTGCAAGAATAGATATCCCTAAAGACACTAAGCTTACAATACTTAGAAAGTGTTCAAGCTTTTATTACGTAGACATAGATACAAGCTTTGAGGTAGATGACTTCTTTAAAACTCAAACAGGATTTATCGCTAAAGTAGACATAACAATACCTGTAAGTAAAGTCACACTAGATAAATCATCACTTAGTCTTTATATTGGAGACACAGATACATTAAGTGAGACAGTATATCCAGACCTGGCAGATAACAAACAAGTAACTTGGACAAGTTCAAATAGCGATGTGGCTACAGTTAGTTCAAGTGGTAAAGTCAGTGCAAAAGATATAGGAAGCACAACCATTACTGTTACAACTACAGATGGGCAAAAGACAGCTACATGCGAGGTAGAAGTAACTCCAATACCTGTAAGCACCATAAAGCTTGATAAGACTAAAATCACGCTTCAAGTACCTGAGACATTTACTTTAAAAGCTACTGTTTCTCCAAGTGATGCAGATAACAAAAACATAACTTTCACAAGCGATAACTCACAAGTTGCCAAAGTAGATTTAAAAGGTAAAGTCACAGCTGTAAGTGTAGGCAAAGCTACAATTACAGCAACTACTGAAGATGGTGAGAAGACAGCTACTTGCGAGATAGAAGTTAAGCCAATACCGGTAACTAAAGTTACACTCAATAACTCTAGTCTCTCCATCTTTATTGGGCGTACAGCTACACTTAAAGCCACTATATCTCCTGCAAACGCAACAACAAAATCTGTCACCTGGAAAAGCTCAAACACCAAAGTAGCTACAGTAGACAAGTCAGGTAAAGTAGTAACTAAAGGTGTAGGTAAAGCTACTATTACTGTAACTACTACAGATGGAAGCAAAACTGCTAAGTGCACACTGGAAGTAAAGCCAATACTTGTAAGCGGTGTAAAGCTCAACAAAACAAACATATCAGTGATGGAAGGACAAGCATTCACTCTTGTAGCCACTGTATCTCCGAGCAATGCCACAAACAAAGCAGTTACTTTTAAAAGCTCCAACACCAAAGCTGCAACAATAGATCAAACAGGTAAGGTTACGGCCCAAAAGGTTGGCAGTGCAACAATTACAGTAACTACAACAGACGGCAAAAAGGTTGCTATGTGTAGTGTTATGGTTAAGCCTGTGCCTGTGGCGAGCGTAAAACTTAATGAAACAATGCTTCCTATGTCAGTTGGTCAAAGCGAGACACTAGTTGCTACAGTGCTTCCAACAAACGCAACCAACAAGGCGGTTACTTGGAAAAGCTCAAATCCAACAGTGGTAAGCGTGAGTCCAGCAGGTGTATTAAACGCTTTAAAAGTTGGCGCAGTAACAATTACGGTCACCACAAGAGATGGGGCAAAAAAAGCAACATGTAAAGTTGTGGCAGACAATGACTATTCCTCAGCTTCAAGTTCATCTTTAAAAAGAATCACAACCAAGCTTGTGGAAACCGCGCGTCTCTCAAATGGTAAGTTCAGAAATACATTCTCTTTTGTTGGTATTCCTAACGCTAATTATTACATGATCAACAAGAGAATAAGTGGTCAAAATAAGGTGTTGGAATCAAAGAAGTTGGTAGGTGGCCGCACTTACAAAGACTCAAATGCGGGAAACAAGAACGTCTATACTTACTGGGTTATTGCATATGATAAAAATCACAATCGAATTGGCACAGGATCAATAACTATAACAACAGGACAAACAACACTTACCGCTGAGGCTATCTCTTACAGCGATATAAAGCTTTCTTGGACAAGAATACCCAGAGCTACGGGTTACTTAATCTATAGAAGCACGGATAGAGATGTTGACCCAAAAGCCTACAAAAACGTTAGCTCTAAAACTACTTCGTTTACAGACAAAAGGCTGAAAGCTAAAACCACTTACTACTATACCGTTGCCGCAATTTGTAAAACATCAAGTAAAACTATTGTATTTGCCAAGAGCATAAAGCGAAGTGCAACACCCACAATAGTTGTTGCTACAAGAAAGTGTTTTGAAGGTCTAGCTAAAGAAAAGGTAGTTAAGCTTGGAAAAGGTGCCTCTTCAACAAAACTGATAAATGATATGAGAGTTAACACGGTTGATCAGGGAAACATTAAGCCGCCAATAAAGTACTATGTAGATATCGGAGCAAAAGTAACTCTTGAGATTCATATTTACGCGAATTTTTTATATCAAAAAGACGCAAAATCAGGTATCAAGCGATCTAATGACACTTCTGCAATAATAAAGTTTAAAAAAGGTGTGGAAAAGTATTTTCATAACAAGAAGATCAAAAAAGCTGGAGTTTACGAATATACGACTAAGGTATTTTGGCATAAAGACTCTGTTGGGCAGCGAAATATTAATGTGTTTATAGGTGGTGTAGCTACAAGAGGTGGATACTTAACTCAATATAGTGTGGAGGGTGACTATTGGTATCATGCTTATGGCGGGCAGCCACTCGGAGCTCAAAAGAGTGGCTCAAAAGATATGTCCCCTGTTATTTTTATGCCAACAGATAAGCAGGTAGAATCAAATATAGTTCTAGGTCATCAAGTGCCACAGCCTTTTGGAAATGTTGCTGCTCATGAAATGGGTCACATTTTCGGACTTGGTGATGGGTATTACGACATCAATCGCAGCGGAGACAGGATGACTGAAAATAGCGAGACTTGTTTTGTAGACGGTAGTTTCTTCTATAATATTATGTTGGATGCGAATGATATCGATAAAGCTCTACCAAATGATTTCGAAATGATTCTTAGNNCTTAGAGCTTATGCAAATAATGTTAAGTCTAAATATGGAGGGTATGAATACTATAAAGATCACTATGACTACGTGAAGGTAGAAATCTCAGAAGAAATTGATAACAAGAAAGACTATGTTATCAGTTATCCAAATCAATAGTTGTTGGGGAAGGAACGAGACATGTTATCAAATTTCAAAAAAACACAAATAGTTATAATGGTAGCTCTTTCGTTGTTCGTGTCCTTATTAATAATTAATATGCCACCTGAGACAGCAAGTGCAGAGATATCGAATCCAACTACAGAAACCATTGTAGGCCTCAAGGCTCCAGAAAAACCATTTGCAGAAAGAATAAACTCAACAACCCTAAAGTTAAGTTGGAAAAAGGTAGATGGTGTGCCAGGGTACATCATTTACAGATACAATTCAGACACAATGACATACAAAAGAATTGCCAGAGCGGTAAGCCCAAAAACTTCTTGGACAGACAAAAATCTTATGACCAACAAAGTCTTTAAGTATAAGGTTCGTTCATACAAAACTGTAAACGGAAAAGAGATACTTAGTCCATATACATATGCAGTAACCGCAAAAACACATCTACCAAATGCTAGGGAGGCAAATGCGACAAGCATACACTGTGCTTCAAGTATTACTATTGGTCTAAGGGAAGTATTCTCATTTCATAGCGTGCCTCAAGCTAGTGACAATAAGTATCACGATGGTGCTAAAGTAATCAATAAGAAGCTTTACTATAAAGCTTCAAACAGTAATATCAAGGTCTCCAAAACCGGCAAGATTACAGGTCTAAAGTTTGGTACTTCAAAACTTATTATTCGAGCACATAACGGTCTTATTAAAGAAATTCCTGTAACAGTTAAGGACTTTTCGCAACCGGAAAAGTTTGTGACAACATTTGTTGAGCCGGTAATTACAGAGTCTTTCTTAAAAAAACATAAGCAAGATATAACAGATATCGCTCACTACTTCTTAACTCATCCAAAAGCAGGCACAGGTTTTCTTACGCTAGGAGATGATGGAGGTATAGACAATAAGTCAAATATTAAGTTGGGTAATGCTGAAGCGGCAATAAGTAACCTTTTAGCTAAATGCCCTTATTGGATCACCATTGATGTTGGTAATAAAGGGGTAAGCTTTCAAATTAGAGAAGATCCTGAACAATACTATCCATATTGGGTTGTAGGATTTTCATATTTTGACGATCTTACAGAGGAGGAAAAAGAGTATGTGAATATGGAACGAATCGCGCCAAGATGGAAATACTATTATATTGGGTACCCCACATAGACCATGTTTTACAATCCGGTGCAAGAAAACTTTCTAAACCAAAGGTTGCCTTTAGCTACAACTGCAATAACTCACAAAACCCCTAAGAGCTTAAAGTCTAGGCGTATCATTTGGAGCCCTATGGGATTGGCATCACTGTTATCTGCAGGGGAATTTGCTTGCCGCTATTCGCTAATGCATTTTGTGTTGCTGCCACAATGCCACCGCAGCAGGGGACTTCCATGCGTACTACTGTGATGGATTGGATGTTGTTTTCGGATATGATTGCACTCAGTTTTTCGCTGTAATCAATTGAATCAAGTTTGGGACAACCTATCAATGTAATCTTGCCGCGCATGTAGTTAACGTGAAAGTTTCCGTCACTGAATGCTGCGCAGTCTGCGGCTATTAGAATATCGGCGTTATCAAAGTAGGGGGCATTAACTGGTATCAGTTTTAGCTGTATCGGCCATTGTTTTAGCTCAGTTACAGCTTGGTTGTTGTTTGCATGGCTGCCTGCACCGGCTGCATTTTCAATTGCACGCGGCGCACTGCCCGGGCACCCACATATGTGGTCGTGTGCTGGCTGCTTCGCATTATTAGCCATGTGTTGTTTGACAGCCTCCTCATCAAAGGCGGCTGCTTCGCGCTCCTCAAATGTTATGGCGCTTGTGGGGCACACCGGCAGACAGTTTCCAAGACCGTCGCAGTAATCATCGCGAACAAGTTTTGCCTTGTCATCTATCAAAACGATCGCGCCTTCGTGACAGGCTTCAACACACAAACCACAGCCATCGCATCTATCCTCATCGATCTTAATAATTGTCCGTATCATGAGTTACCCTTTCAGTTGTTATTGAGGTGTTATTGTAGTCCATGACCCAAAGAATAATATGTTGTAAATACAACAAAACTCAGCTGCATAGAGTATTGCTGCCATTTCCGCGTAGGTGGGAACCACCTCGCAAGAGCCGCAACAATGGATTCCCGCCTGCGCGGGAATGACAGGAGATAGCGGGAATGACAGGAGATAGCGGGAATGACAGGGGCTAGCGGGAATGACAGGGGCTAGCGGGAATGGCAGAGAAAAGCGCGGAAATGGCAAAGCAAGATGTGGGAATGACGAAAGAGTGCGCTAATGTCCGATCTTACTTGTCCAACCAGCTCACTACAGCAGCTTTGATGTCTTCTACATCGTAGCCGCAGCTGTCTTTGAAGCGTACCTCCATGTTGTTTAGTTCCGCTAAGGGAGCGGGAATGCTTCCGGCGTTGTACGTGGCTTTTATGTGCTCGATAAGCCCGGTGACCCCAGCTTGGGTAAAACTCTCTTCAATTGGCTCGCCGGGCTTTATACCGTTAAGTGCTCGGTAAACATCGGTTCCAAACTTAGCCCAGTGAGCTGTAGATACTACCAGTACAGGGTTTGTGCTGCGCAAACGTTCTGCAACTTTCCATGCCACTGCTGTGTGTGGGTCGATCAGATAATTATGCGCCTCGTAGACCTCACGGATCGTTTGCAGGCAGTCAGCATTGCTCACCCAGTCGGCACTATAGTTTTGGCGCAACTTAGCAAACGTGTCCTTATCCACCTGAAAACGTCCTGTGGTTTTAAGGTCATCCATCCACCCGCGAATAGCCTCCGCGTTCCGTCCGGTTAGTTCAAACAACTGACGCTCCAGATTACTGGAGACTAAGATATCCATTGATGGCGATGGAGTGAGTACAAATGCACGTTCAGATATGTCATAAACTCCGGTGTTGATAAAATCAGCCAAGACGCGATTCTCGTTACTAGCACAAAGAAGTCTTCCTAAGGGCACACCAATTTCTGCGGCATAGTAGGCACCTAAAATGTTGCCAAAATTGCCGGTTGGCACGCAGACATCTATTTCGCTTCCGGCAGCTACATCTCCACGCTTAACCATTTGTGCATAAGCGCTCACGTAGTAGATGATCTGTGGCAGCAAGCGCCCCCAATTTATCGAGTTAGCACTGGAGAGACGAAGATTGTACTTCTCCAGCAACATGTCGTTAAAATCTTTATCGTTAAATGCCGCTTTTACAGCTGTTTGGCAGTCGTCAAAATTGCCATCAACACCAAAAACGGCAACATTATTACCAAGCTGAGTGGTCATTTGGCGCAATTGGATATCGCTAACACCGCCATTTGGGTAAAAGACAATGATATTGGTGTGGTTACGATCCTTAAAACCTTCCAACGCAGCTTTACCGGTATCGCCGCTTGTGGCAACTAAAATAAGGTAGTCACTGTCGTAAGGCGAAGCCCCTGTGTCAGCTGTGGAGATGCTTTCTTTTGCAGGTGACCAAGAATGATCTGCCCCTCGTTGTTTATCTATTGCCGCTGAGAAAAATACCGGTAAACACTGAAGTGCAAGGTCTTTAAAAGCAGAGGTAGGTCCGTGCCAAAGCTCGAGAACAAAGGTATCTTCTGTGACAGCTGCGATCGGAGCAATAGCGGGGGCATCGAAGTTCTCTCCGTAAGCTTGAGTCATAAGCGAATCTATGATGTCGTCCGGCAGATCTACCCCAAAGCGCCTAAAAATATGCGCTGCTTGTTTGGAATATCGCAAATCGCCCAAGGCGACGATCTCTTCTAAAGAAAGTTTGGGTAAAACACGAGGCACAAACAGTCCGCCGCCTAGTGCAATACCTTGAATAATCGCTCTGGTGAATGTAGTATCTTCGGTTGTAAATCCACGTGTATCAATATAAGTATTGATATATTCTTTGAAATTTGAAGCGCTGATCATTTTATTTACTCCTGTATGTGTTTACTTTTGCAATGATAGCCTAACACAACATGGTAAAATCATATGAAAATACTTGGTCTTTCAAAGGAATTCTATGAAATATGTAACAGCTGGGGAGTCGCATGGTCAGGCGTTGGTGACAATAATCACCGATGTTCCGGCAGGAATCAGGCTGTCTAGTGCCAACATTGATAGTGATTTGGCGCGCAGACAGCGTGGTTATGGTCGTGGGGGGCGCATGAAGATTGAGACCGACAAGGCAAATATCTTGTCGGGAGTCCGTTTTGGCAAGACTTTAGGAACTCCGATCGCACTTCAGATAATAAACCGCGATTGGGAGAATTGGACAAAAGTCATGGCGGTGGAGGGAGAGCCCCCAGAAGACCTGATTCGCGAGCAAAACCCACGTCCGGGGCACGCCGATCTTGTTGGAGCCATGAAGATAGGCAGCAGGGATTGTCGCGATATCTTAGAGCGAGCCAGTGCGCGCGAGACGGCAGCAAGAGTGGCTGCAGGTGCGGTTGCGAAGGCGTATTTGGCTGCATACGGTGTTTCAGTGGGCTCATATGTTACTCGCATTGGTGATGTAAAAATGCCTGATGCAGCTTTAGAGGGCATGGCAGGTGTTTTCGAGTCAAAAGATGTTGAGGAGTCGCCGGTGCGTTGCCCTGATGTGACAACGAGCGAAAATATGGCAGCAGCAATAGATAGTGCACGCGAAAATGGCGAAAGCCTCGGCGGTTGGTTTACGGTTACTGCGACAGGTCTTGTGCCCGGCATTGGTGGTTACGCAGAAGCCAGTGAACGTCTTACATCACGAATTGGCGCAGCAATACTTTCGATCCCGGCGATAAAAGGCGTGGAGTTTGGTCTTGGCTTCACATCAGGCACACTACCCGGATCGCAGGTGCATGACGCGATCATACCTCCACAGATTGATGGTGAAAGCCGCTTTGAGGAGTTTGATAAAAGCAACGTTATCCGCTACAGCGCTATTAATGCCCATATTAGGCGAGCCACAAATAACGCAGGTGGGTTAGAAGGTGGCATGACAAATGGTGAGCCGCTCATAGTAAATGCCGTTATGAAGCCGATACCAACTCTGACCAAGCCTTTAAAGACTATCAACCTGCGCACGCATGAACCGGTAGATGCCTCAAAAGAAAGAAGTGATGTTTGTGCGGTGCCGGCAGCAGCGGTTGTTGCTGAAGCAGAAGTGGCAATGGTTTTGGCTAATGCCTACATGGATAAGTTTGGACGTGATGATATGACTTCTGCCGTCTGGGCTTTTCGCACGTATTACGAAAGCGTACGCGCGTACTGACGCATACAGTATTGAATATGGAAAAACTGGCTGACCACATAATATTTATTGGCTTCATGGGATCGGGTAAGTCTACCGTATCGCGAAGACTTGCCCGCTTTGAGAACATGAACTGCATCGACATGGATACCTATATTGAGCGTGAAGCCAACATGAAGATACCTGAGATATTTAAGCTCGAAGGTGAGGCAGGGTTTAGAGAAAGAGAGTGGGCGTTTTTGTGCTCAATGATTGCGCGTGAACGCTCAATTTTGTCTTGTGGCGGTGGAGTTGTGACCAACGACAGCAGTCGCGAGTTGTTGGGGCAACTTGGATGTGTTGTCTATTTAAAAGTTGATGCCGCCGAGGCGGTATCCAGAATATCCAGACCTGAGACCAGACCTCTTTTAAGTGGAGAAATCCCGCCTGCAGAACTCTTGGCTTCTCGTTTAAAATACTATGAACAGGCAGCAGACATCACCATTGATACCAACGGCAAGACACTTTATCAGGTTGTGACTGCTGTGCAAAAAGCGTTAAGGAAAGAAGGAAAGCTATAGCATGGCTACAAGTAGGCTTAAAGTTGTTCTTGACCAAGAGCGAAGTTATGATATAAGGGTGGGTTGCAAGCTACTTGAAAACCTTGGCACACACTTGCGCGAGTTAAGCTCTGCAAAAAAGGCAGTTATAATCACAGATAGTAATGTTGGCTCACTTTATCTGGAGACGACCAAAAAGGCACTTGTCGAAGCGGAGTTTGAAGTTTACGACCTCACAATACCGGCAGGAGAAGAGAGTAAGAACATAGAAGTCGCTACAGAGCTTTGGGATGCACTTGCGATGTTAAACATCGGTCGTGATGGGCTTTTACTTGCTCTAGGCGGTGGAGTTGTTGGCGATATTACCGGGTTCATTGCAGCTACCTATATGCGTGGGATTGACTTTGTGCAGCTGCCCACAAGCCTTTTGGCGATGGTGGATTCATCGGTTGGTGGAAAAACTGCCATAAACATCAGTGCCGGGAAAAATCTTGTAGGCAGTTTTTATCAACCGATATATGTTGCTGCGGATCTGGACACTCTTGTCACTTTGCCTGATGCTGAGTGGGATAACGGCTTTGCAGAAATAGCCAAATCAGCCATAATTGATGGGGGAGAGTTCTATGAGTGGGTATTAAATAATGTATCTAGTCTGGTCGCGCACGACGACGATGCCTTAAAGCAAGTGATAGTGCGTGCGCTTACATTCAAAGCTCGCGTTGTAATTGCCGATGAAAAGGAATCCGGTCTGCGTGAATGTCTTAACTATGGTCACACCTTTGCTCATGCGCTGGAGCAAGTTTCCGGATACTCGATATCTCATGGAAAGGCCGTAGCAGAGGGAATGCGCTTTGCAGCGCGTCTGGCGGTGGAGGTAATTGGCTCGTCCAATGATTTTGTCAAAGCTCAAGACGACTTATTTGACGCTATTGGATTAAGTCCTGTTGCAGAGTCTTTTTCGTCTGATGAGTTATTCGAGTGCATGTTTGGTGATAAAAAAGTTCGTGGTGGAAACTTGAGATTTGTTTTTGCATGTGGCCCGGGTGAATGGAAAGTTGAGATTGTTGACCCAGACCTCGCAAAGATATATATAATATTATGGGAACAAGCGCGTATGTAATGTGTGTGCATGGGTGTAAATTTAAATGCTAGGGAAGTGCCGGCTTGCTGGAAACTGTAAGCAGGCGGCCATTGGAGGAGCTATGAAACTGCTTGTATTAAACGGACCGAATATGAATCTCTTGGGTATGAGAGAACCGGATATCTATGGGAATCTTACATTGGAAGAAATGAACAGAGAGCTGGCAAATTATGTTCAATCTCTTAACGAGCAGATTGAGGATGTAGAGACAAAGATTGAGCTGTATTTTTATCAATCAAACCATGAGGGAATGCTTATTGATGTCATTCACAAAGCTCATGAGAAGTTTGACGGTATAGTGTACAACCCTGCAGCTCATACTCACTACTCTTTGGCAATTAGGGATGCGATTGCTTCTGTTCCAACTCCGGTAGTTGAGGTTCATCTATCAAACATCAAGTCGCGCGAAAGTTTTAGAGCTGCCTCTGTGATGGCTATTGTTTGCATCGCTCAATTCATGGGAAAAGGGGTGGATTCCTATAAGGAAGGTATCGTTGCTCTGGCGAAATATGTTAAGGCTCAGCGTATTGCCGAACAAAAGCGAAAAGAAGAAGCGCTGAAGAAAGAGCAGGAAGCCGCTGCCGCTGCGAAAGCTGCCGAGGAAGCAAAGCTAGCGGCTGAGGCAAAAGCTGCCGAGGAGGCACGACTTGCGGCTGAGGCACAGGCTGCGGCTGAGGCAAAAGCAGCCGAGGAAGCAAAGCTTGCGGCTGAGGCAAAAGCTGCGGCTGAGGCAAAAGCTGCCGAGGAGGCACGACTTGCGGCTGAGGCAAAAGCAGCCGAGGAAGCACGACTTGCGGCTCAGGCTGTCACCACAGATTCACAAGTAGAGGCCGACAATGCCCCAAGTGCAGCTCAGGCAAGCGTTGTTGAAGTACCCTCGTCCAGTGTGATCGAAACTAAGGTTGAGGCAGTTGACCCAAACGCTCCTATTGAAGCTGTTGATGTTAGTATTGCCGATGCAACTAATGCGGCGGAGACAACACCGGATGGCGAAAAGAAAAAATCACGATGGTCGCTTTTTAAAAAGTCATAGAAAGTCATTAGAAAAGAGTTTATGTCTAGGAATCAAGATCACATATTACAACTTAATGCAGAGCTAAAAAGTAAAGGTCTTGATGCCTACGTTACCACCAAAACAGCGGACATTCGCTGGCTGACAGGCTTTTCTAACGTGTTTGATGAGGAGCAGGCGCATCAAGTGCTCATGGTCTCGTTTCAAGATGATCAGTTTAGCGTTGCAGCCAAACCATGTCTGTTTACGGATAAGCGATATTCAGAGGCTTTTAGAAGACTTAACAATAAAGGGCATTGGCGGATACTTGACGAAAGCAGACCACGTTTTGCTTTTATTGCAGAGCAGATGATGACCGGTTTGTCGTGTATTGATGATAATTCTAAAGACCCAAAAAAGACGATGTGCATAGGCATAGAGAGTGATCTCAGACTTGATTGGTATAAAGCATTATCCAAAGCTATTAAAAAAGAAACTGAAGACAGCGACATTGATTTAGAGTTGGTTGAGGTTTCTAACCTTTTAGGTGGATTAAGGGCGATAAAAAATGCCGGTGAGGTAGCTCTGCTCAAAGCTGCTCAAACTATTACCGATGCAGCTTTTGATCATATGATTAAATACTTACGACCTGGAATCACAGAAAAGCAAGCCGCTTTTGAGTTAGAGTTTTTTATACGTCGCCAGGGAGCAGACTCACTTTCGTTTCCATCAATAGTTGCCGGTGGATCAAACAGCGCCATACCGCACGCCAAGCCAAGCGACAGAGTGCTTGTGCGAGGCGACATCGTGCTCATGGACTTTGGTGCCCGTTTAAACGATTATTGCTCAGACATGACCAGAACGGTAGTGCTGGGGGAGGCAAACGAGCAGCAGCGAAAAATGTACGCAGCGGCACTAGACGCGCATCAAAGCGTTGCCAAGGCGATTAAGCCCGGCATGAAAGCACAAGAAGCTCAACAAATTGCCGAGAGGATAATTGCCAAGCACGGTTTTGAAGGTAAGTTTATACATTCATTGGGTCACGGGGTAGGAATAGAGATCCACGAATTACCCACTCTGGCTCCCAAAGCAGAAAAAGAACTGGAAATAGGCAACATAATCACTATAGAGCCCGGTATATATATCGAAGGAGTAGGCGGAGTACGCATAGAAGACTTCGGTGTGATACGAGAAGACGGCTTCGAGAGTTTTACGCTATCCACTAAAGAGCTATTAGAACTGTCAAATTAAACCATATTAGCGTCATCAACGTATCACCCTGTCATTCCTGCGAAGGCAAGAATCCATTGTTGTGATCACTGTGTGGCCGTGGATTCCCGCCGAAGCGACAGTGACAGAACAGGAGTTTTCGAGTACTTTGTGGCGATTTGCACAAGCAAAAACCCCGCTCCTTCGAACGGGGTTTTTAGTAAACAATTAAGCTTAAAGCTTATTTAGCTCTGTCTTGCTTGATCTTTTCGGCGGCAGTTAACCAACCGGCAGGTACTTCAGCGATTCTTTTCTCGCCAACGCCACCTTCAGTGTGGCACTCAGTACAAATCATTACAGACTGCTCATGGGTTTGGTGGCAAGTGCTACAGTCGATAAGACCATTGCTGCCTTCAACCCAATATCTCTCATGCTGCATCTGATCGATTGCGCTTGGTTTGGTAATTGCGTGTGGGTTCAATGACAATGTAGCCGTTGCCTTTTGTAGAGATCTTGCATCATTGATGGGCTCGCCGGCATCATTGGTGTGACAGCCATCGCGTAGGCACCAAGTAACACCGTTCTTGTCGCCTGTTCCCTCCATCGAAGCAACTTGCATGGTCAGAGGAAGCTCATAGTTTCCGCTTACCCAAGCAATACCTTCTTGGATGTTTTTATCAATACCGTCATCGTGGCAAGTTGTACAAACGATAGCCTCACCGTTTTTGTACTCTGTAGTCTCTTTGTGGAAAATCAGACTGCCAGACATATCGGCTGTTAAAGCACCCTGTTTGTCATTAACAGATTTACCTTCCAAGAAACTTGTAACGTAAGGATCCATTGGAGTGTGACATACTGCATTGCAGAACAGCGGATTGCTATGGAAGATCAAATACACTGATCCGCCGGCAACTGCCATTACTGCAACCACGATGACCACGACCATCAGGATTTTAAACCTCAGGCTGCGCTTCTTTTTGGGCGTCTCTTCAGAGGATGTAGTTTCCTCTACTGCCACCTCACTGACTTTCTCTTCTTCACTCATTGTTTTCCTTCCCTGACCCTATTAAGAACAGAGTCGTACGTACAAAATCTTTACCCACATCCAAACGTATGCAACTTGCCCCACGCAAACCACATTCGCTTCAACTAAAATATTCTACCCTAATAATGGAGTAATTGACCGTTTAAACTTTAAATTGTCTCGGTACAAGGCAAAAAACTTAGGCTATAGGTTACTGCTATGGTCGGGTGAAAGGACTAGATAAACGTTTAATCCAGGTTGAAAGCATGTCTGCATATTATCGGTTTCATATGCAAAATTTTACGGAAAACTATTATCAGTCAAAACATGTTGTGGGATAATATATACATATTGTGGAGATGAGGGGTGATGTCACAATTTTTGTTTGGGGGCATGCGCTATCTTCTTACGTAACAAAAACACTAAAAATCAAGCAACTAATAGGCATTTCTTTAGATTTGAAAAATCTGATGAACAGCATGTTGGTTATTAGCTATCTGTTTTTCTGCGGCATTGGATCCGGAACTTTTTTGGTCAATGCTATCCTCAGTTTTAATTCGCCAATAGAAGCCGTGTCTCGATCTCTGCATAGGTTCATCTATACAGGCGAGTCCTACAAAAGAATGATAGGGCCGGGGTTTGTTGCCGGTAGTGTTACGTTAGGACTTGGTTTCATCTTTTTTATCTTTAATGTGGCTCAAGCTGCTGACGTTATAATTCTAAACACCAATGACAAACGTTTTGAACTAGTGATGATAGCGATGGTGCTAGTAGCACTTTTTTGTTTGAGTACGTTTTTAGCTAGTGTGTGGATGGGGGCAATTAGACCAAACGCGGTACTTATTCGCGTTGCAACAGGTATTGGCGTTCTTCTATCGTTTATAGTTAGCGCAAATATGAGTTTGTTTATTAATAGTATTGCAAGCTTCGAGTACTGGAATCCCGCTTTTATTACCCTCTTATTTACAATTGCCTCATTATCCGCAGGCTCAGCCCTTGTTTATATCTTGTCACATTTCTCACGACCGGGAAAAAGCTTTGACCTATTGCTTAGAAATCTTATGTCTTTTAATACACTTTTAGTCATTGTTGAGATAATCGTGCTGGGCATTTTTGTTTTAGTGTCTACCAATAATTCTCAAACCCCAGAGGTAATTACAAAGCTGATCTTTGGCGATCACTCAATACTCTTTTGGGTTGGACTAATTGCGGTTGGGTTGTTATTGCCGGCAATACTCAACTTAGTCTTTCAATGGGGTAATGCTAAAAAATTTGAGATTGTACCGTCATTTTTGGTAATTGCAGGTGATCTACTCCTAAAGATATGTGTCGTGATGGGGGCTTAAGNNCTTGAGAGCAGCTACAGCATCTCATTATGTGCATTATCTACCGCCGACACCAAAGAGCTCATGATACCCACATTTCCCGGTGCATTTGTAAGTATGGTAATGAGATAAGGCCCCTTGTCTCCCCATACTATGCCTGCATCGTTTGCGGCTCTAAGTCCTCCGCCTATCCAACCCGGCTTTGTGTTCATGTAGTATTTTTTGCCCAAAGTAGCGTATATGGTTGAATTAAACGATGAAGTGAACCAGGATTGACATAGTTTTGCGTTTTGCTTGCCGCTGGTAAAGAAGCTGTAGTTTTGCAACCATAACTTTGTAAGAGTGCGTGTGGAGTAATTTGTATACCAGTTTGAGCCAACGGAGCTTGGAATCCCAACACTCTCGCACCACTTTTGCATTGGCGATGGCCCAAATGCTGTTCTAAGACTCTCGTATCCGTTGTTGCTGGATTGCCTGATCGTAGCCTGCATAGTTGAGCGCCACGTCAAGACAGATGATGGCTTGGAAGAAACAACGCTGGCAACGTAAGGTCCTTTTATAGTGCTTGCAGAGTAGAACGATTGATCAGCATTGTATGTAACTCCCTGCCCGGTTGTAAGATCTACCATCATGAATCCAACGCTGTATCCGCGTGTTTGTATTGAGCTGAGTGCTGACTGCAACTTCTTTTTTGCATTGCTGCTGGGCGCGTATCCCCCAAAAGCAGTGATTTGTTTTGAGCCTTTTGCATAATTAATGTTGCTTAAAATGTCTGTTTTTCCTGCATAGCTAGTTACATCAAAGCGGAATTTATACGGAGACTTTGCTGCTCTCACATTCTGACCGTTAGCCCTACCGCCTCCGGCAGCTGACAGATACATTCCGCTTTTTGACTTGATGTAAAACCATCCGTCGCCACTGGGTATAATCTCCCAAAGCTGAGAACTGTCTTTGACGAGCTTCCATAATCTTACGTTAGATCCGTTTGTTTTAACATCCTCGATATCGATCGCATATCCGGAGCGCACGCAGCGAATGGAAAAGTATCCGTCTCCTTCAGATTTTAAGTGCCATTTTTGATTTGCGCCATTATTTGAACTCCATACTTGAATGTTGGTTTTGATTTCTGCTCTGCCATTTCTAGCATCAATAACCTTGTTTCCATAAGAGGTGATTGTGTATGTATCGGCAGCAAGCGACGATACGGGCAGCAAGTTAAACACCTGATTTTTGGAATTTGATTTTTTTGCGGTCTTTATATCGTGTCCATCCAAGCCACCTGAAGTGATGGTCATGGCTTTTTTTGTATCTACATTGATCAGCTTTATTCCACCCGACACCCATTCCAACTGCCATTTTTGACTGTCAGTGACTCCGGTCTTTGACTTTTTGCGTTGTATTACATTGCCCTTGGTGACGCTTAAGTAATGACCGGAATTTATATTTTGGATTGTGCAAGTGTTTTCGCCAACACTATCCAGCAAAAATTTTTGCGCCAAGGTGTCATTTGCAGAGTAGGCTTGTATGTTTGTGCCATTGTTTCGGCTAGCCCCGGCAACATCTATTCGTTTTTTTGGTTGCGTTTTTGGTGCTATGCTAACGATTCTCTTTGTACTCTTGATCAGCTCACTTAAACCAGTGTCCACCTTTTGCGCCCGAGCGTTTTCGCCGTCAGTAAAGGCTAGGGCGCCTGCAGGAACCAGAGTAGTTGCGAGCAGGCAAATAAGTATTGCCGTGAGTAACTTTTTATGCATGATGCCCCCATCACTTTACCCCACCCTTATTCGATTGTTATATTTCTTACTTTGTTTCGCGAAAGCCTTCCAGAACTTTCTTGACCAAAGTAATAATCCCCACAATTACTATTCCTATTACAAGCCCAAAAAGGGCAGAAATAGCGGTATCAACGCACCAAAGCAAAACTCCGTTAGTTATTGCTGCTGTAATGTTATGAACTATGTCGTAAAAAATCGGTACGCCAATGTTTGCCAGATTCACGATGAGCAAATGTCCACCCACCCAAAGCATCGCCGCTACACCAACTATCGTAAGCAGCATAAATACTTTAGGCATCAACTTGACCAGACCAGTACCCAATGCGCCCAGAACTTTGTTTGCTGTTTTGCTCCCTGTCTCAGCAAGCCACTTGCCAATGTCGTCGATCTTCACTAGTACCGCAACTGCTCCATATACTAAAAGCGTCATGGCGAGCCCTACGACAATGAGCATAATGAGTCTCATCCACCAGATATCGGTCTCCAAAGCATCAACCGAAATCAGCATAATCTCTACAGAAAGCACAAAGTCTGTAGTGCCCGCGCTGGTAATGACTGTTTTTTCGTCCTTAGCACTTCTCTCCAAAAGCTTTTCTGCCTCGGCAAGCTTATCTTTGCTATGGTGTACGCGATGAATTATTTTCTCAGCACCTTCAAAAACAAGATAACAGCCACCTGCGATCAATGCCCACGGAAATATCCAGGGTACTACGGCAGAGAGAGCCATAATGGCAACAATGATTATGGCTTTATTGACCAGCGAGCGTTTGGCAATACTCCAAATTATTGGCAATTCGCGTGAAGGCGAGATTCCTTGCACGTACTGAGGAGTGACCGCAGCGTCATCGATCACTACTGCCGCAGACTTGGAAGCAGCTTTAGCTGCACCGGCTGCGATATCATCAACTGTAGCCGCTGCTGCTTTGGCGAGCACGGCAATGTCATCAAGAAAAGCAAAAAAGGAACTCAAACTAGACCCATCCTAAAAAACTGGTGAAATGCCATAGGTATTATAGCCTATGTCCGGCAAAATGTTTTCTCCTCGATAGTGGATTTTAGCCTACGTGAAAATGACAGATATCGTGCGAAAATGACAGGTTACGCGCCTAACATGTCGGTCATTTTGTCTTCAAAATACTCTTTATGCCATACCAGGAAAGTGTAGATTGTCCATATCTTTCGGCTGTTATCTTCTTTGCCGGCTTTGTGTTCGTCTAGAAGCGCGATGATTTGCTCGGTGTTGAAGTATTTTACTGCGGTTGGACTCTCGAAAGTTTCTTTGATGCGGTTGTAATACTTATCCTGCTTGAGCCATACCCTTGTTGGTACCGGGAAACCCAGCTTCAGTTTTTTGGTAAACTTTTGCGGAAGCAGATTTGTAGCGGCTTGTCTTAAGGCAGTCTTTGTGGCATCGGAACTGACTTTTAGTTTTGTCGGCAGCCTTCTGGCAACCGACCAGACCTCTTTATCCAGAAACGGCACGCGGCTTTCGAGACTATGAGCCATGGCCATTTTGTCCGTTTTTAAGAGGATGTCTCCTACCAGCCATAAGTTCATGTCGATGTATTGCATTTTGGTGACATCGTCTAAAGCCGCCACATCGCGGTAATACGGCGCGGTGATGTCCCCCGATGAGATGCCACTTGGTTTGTGCTTAAGGATTTGTTCGCGCTCCTCCTCGCTAAAGATATAGGCGTTGCCGATGAACTGTTCTTCTATTGGCGTGCCTGCACGGTATAGAAAATTGGCTCCGCGAACCTCCAGCGCTTTGAGGACTTTTGCGCCTAGCCTCAGTACCGGTTTTGGGCACCAAGATAGCTTTTGATTCTCAACAGGGGTCTGATATATCGGGTATCCGCCAAAGAACTCGTCGGAACCCTCACCGGATAAAACTGCTTTGACCTTTTTTGCTGCCTGGCGGTCTACGAAGTATAGCGCCACTGCTGCCGGGTCGGCTGACGGTTCATCCATGTGCCATTGGACGGTTGCCAGGCTGTTCCAAAACTCGTCTTCGGTGATAACGTGGCTGTAGTTTTCTACGCATAGGTGCTCACTGGCCTCACGGGCGTAGGATATCTCGTTGTATTTTTCGCCATCCGCCGTCTCAAAGCCAACTGTAAAAGTTTTGATGTTTCCGCCTTGGTCGTGCAGGGAAGCTGTCAGGTAGTTGGAGTCAACGCCGCTGCTTAGAAAGCTTGCTACCTCTACGTCGGCAATCATGTGGTAGCTGACCGAGTTTTGCACGGCGGCGTGGATTTGCTTTGCGGCTTGATCTTGGCTTAAGGTCTCATCGATGTCGTAGTCGATTTGCCAATACTGAGTGATTTTTGGTGCCTCGCCGGACTTTATCGTGAGGTAGTGTGCGGGTGGGAGTTTAAAGATGCCTTTGAAGAATGTCTCCGGTAGAACCGAGTATTGAAAGCTGAGGTATTGTTCCAGCGCGTCCTCGTTAAGCTTGCGCTGAATCCGGGGGTGCTCAAGTATGGATTTGATCTCAGATGCGAAAATGAAGCAACCTGTGTCTGTGGTGCTGTAATAAAAGGGCTTGATGCCAAAGAAGTCTCTGGCGCAAAAGAGCTCCTGTGTAATGCGATCCCAGATCGCAAAGGCAAACATTCCGCGCACCTTATCCAGAAGTTTTTTATCCCATGCAATGTATGCTACCAGTAGCACTTCGGTGTCCGATGAGGTCTCAAAGCTGTAGCCAAGACCTTGTAGCTCTGCTCGCAGATCCTTGTAGTTATATATCTCGCCATTAAAAACTATGGCGTAGTCGCCGGTGGTAAATGTGCTGCTTTTGGGCGTTGTGACTGAGGAATGCATATCCCTGCTTGCACGCACCATAGGTTGGTGTCCGCCCTCAAGGTCGACAAGCGAAAGGCGGCGATGCCCCAACGCCACTTCTCCATCTATATACTGACCTTCGCCGTCAGGACCGCGGTGTGCCATAACATCGCACATTGTCTTGAGTATTCTGTTTGCGTCAGGGTATTGGGTAGATCCGGTGAATCCGCAGATTCCGCACATGTGTAGTCCTCTAGTTTCTGTAGCTTTTAACTTTAAGCATGATACCTTAGCAAAAGGAGTCGGCAAAGGGGCAGACTGTTTTGTTATTGTACATAACAGTCTTACGTTGACAGCAAAGCCAATCAGAATCGATCAAAAATGAGGTTTAGAACGATATTTTTGCATGCTCAATGAAGTGTGGAAAGATGGCACCTTGTTGACCTGCAGAATTGCAAATTAGAAGAAATCATGCTAGTATATTATTATGTAAGAATCGTTCTAGAACTGGTTTTTGATCGAAAAAATGTGGAGCCTCTATGCAAAAATGGTTTATTAGTCACAA
>DBCW01000083.1:0-16671 GCA_002293265.1 Eggerthellales bacterium UBA948 | reverse complement strand
CAAAAGATACCTGCCGAGGCAATTGACACAATTGGCCTCAAACTTGCTCACTATTACAAACTATCAAAGCCATTACATATTTTGGCTGGCAGCGAAGATACACGAAGACAATCATGTAGGCTGCGCTGTCACACCGCTATGACAGAACTGCCCAAAGGAAGCTTTGTGCAGTTTTCTAAAGGGCTTAACGTTAGTTCACCGGAATTGTGCTATGTGCAGATGGCGAGACAACTCTCACTTGTGGAGCTGATATCTCTTGGCTACGAGCTTTGTGGAACTTATAGAATCGAAAATGATCGCGAGGATAAGCGTGGATTTAAAGATGATGTGGCACTCACAAGCGTTGCTAAATTGATTGCGTATTGCGACTCTGCCTCAGGCTTAAAGGGCAAAAACAGAGCGAGGCAAGCATTGAGATATGTTGCTGAGGGCTCCGCGTCTCCTATGGAAACCATACTGACCATATTATTAACTCTGCCATACAGATTTGGAGGGTATGGGTTTTCTATGCCTTGTCTAAATTATCCAATTTACTTGTCGCAAAAAGATAGGAAGGTCGTGCAGAATCCAAATTATTACTGTGATCTCTATTGGCCAAAAAAGAAAATAGATATTGAGTACGACAGCGACTCATATCATGCAGCAGCTGAAAAACTAACAAAAGATGCCGATAGGCGTACTGACTTGTCTTCAATGGGTATAACGGTTATTACGGTTACTAGAGCACAGGTTACTAATATATTAAAACTAAGAAGACTGGCAAAGTTGCTAGGCAAGGTGATGAAAAAGGAGCTAAAAAACAAGTCGCCTGACTTTGCGGCAAGACAAGTAATGCTTCATGGAGAACTTTTTTCAAAAGTTGGTTTTAAATAGTGTTAATCTTGGAGCCTTGTTTTAAATAGTTTGATTGAACAAGCGAATTGGAGTAAAGCACATGTTTAAAATAGGCTGCCACCTCTCGTCGTCTAAGGGCTTTCTTGCTATGGGCAAGCAGGCGAAAGGTATTGGCGCTAATACTTTTCAGTGCTTTACCCGCAACCCTCGTGGTAGTGCGGTGAAGGCGCTTGACTTGGATGATATTTCTGCATATATAGAGTTTGCAGAGTCAAATGGCTTACAGCCTTTACTGGCACATGCGCCTTACACTATGAATCCCTGTTCAGCAAAGGATGAGACACGTGAGTTTGCTTTGATTGTCATGAAAGATGACCTGTCCAGATTGGCGCACATTCCGGGTAGCATGTACAACTTGCATCCCGGCGGGCATGGTGGTCAGGGTACAGAAGTTGGCATCGAGATGATTGCTAATGCTTTGAATCAGGTGCTGGTGCCAAATCAAACGACTACCGTTTTGCTAGAGACCATGGTTGGCAGAGGCTCTGAGATCGGCGGCAATTTTGCCGAGCTGCAAAGTATTATCGAAAAGGTTTCGCTAAATGAGCATCTGGGCGTATGCCTAGACACCTGTCACGTGCATGCAGCCGGTTATGATATCGTGGATGATCTCGATGCGGTTTTGGAAGAGTTTGACCAGGTAGTTGGTCTGAGCAGGCTAAAGGCAATTCATTTGAATGACAGCATGAATGACTTGGGCAGCGGCAAAGATCGTCACGAGAAGATTGGCAAAGGACATATTGGTATTGAGGCAATAGCTAGGATCATCAATCATCCCCAGCTAAGGGATCTGTCATTTTATTTGGAGACGCCAAATGAGATAGACGGATATCAACAAGAGATCGCGCTTTTGAGTAAACGCAGAACCTGATTTGTTTACCGGGTTAAACTATTTGTTATTGGCATTGTTTGCAACCTTTGCAACCCCGACTTTCATAGTTGTTGCGGCCGGAGTGCTTGTATTGCTTGGAGCTTCTTGCGTGATCTTCATCAAGTGTTTAATGAAAGTTTGTGACAAAGGCAACATGGTTTTTAGAATAGACGCAATATCGTAGTCCACGTCCGGCCTGGAACGGTACGCTAATACACCCACTATGCCGTTTATAAGGAACTCAAATAAGACATTGGCTTCATAGGTAAAATCCTGATCATTTAGCTCAAGAGCTTTAAGCCATACAGTTTGAATTCTTGCCTTTATTTTGTTTACAACTTCGATAGAGCTATGTGATCCTACAAGCAAACATATTCTGTCAATCTGCTTGGTTAGTTGCGGATCATCAGCAAGAACGCTAGTTTCTGTGGGGTTTTCCAAAACAATTGAGATGAGTATGTGCGGAATTTGAGCCGGTAGGTTATGATCGATTGCAGACTCGGTCAAAGCATTGATATCGGCAAAGTGATAGTAAAAAGAACCACGAGTACACTTTGCCTCACTAACGATCATATTTACTGTGATCTCTTTAAGGGAAAAACGTTCGAGCAGGCACCAAAAGGCTTCTTCAATGCGAAGTGCAACGGTAATCTCATTATTATCATATTTTGGTCGAGCCATGATTATCCTCACTCAATTAATTGTACATATTGACCAATTATGATCATTTTATTTCTCGTGACTACGCCCTAAAATAGCATTAATTGTACATTATGTCTAATTAAATTTGAGAAGGAGTTGATAATCATGGAGCACTTACACTTGAAAAATAAAAAACTGATCATTCCGTTGCTAGTCTTTGTGGCTGTAACGTGTTTGGTGGCGCTGGTTATATATCCCGTAGTATCAGCATCGCCAAAAGGTATTGAACTTGCAGCGCTATCACTTGATGAGGGCGCAAAAACTCCGCAAGGCGAAATAAATATCGGTGACACTTTATTGGATCAGATTGCTTCAGCAACCGGCGAGGATAGCCCGATTTCATGGGTAGTGCTTGAAAATGAAGCAGAGCTAGACGAAGCAGCAGAGAAAGGCACATATTATGCAAGTTTAGTTATACCTAAAGACTTTACAGCCACAAGTGTTGCAGCTCAAATGGGGACCGGTGAGCAAAGTCTACCAACAATCACAATTAATCAGGGTAAGAATCCAACTATAGCGGCAACGGTAGAAACTATGTTCATGCAAATGATGAGCGAAACCGGCATATCCCCAAACATAAAATATCTTAATCCTGTTTCTGAAGACCTGGGAAGTGGCGCAATTGTACAGCAGATGTCTTATATGCTTGCCATAATTCTCACAGTTATCCTTTCTATAGTTTTATTTGTTGTTATAAGAACAGGCTTTGAAGCAACTAAAAAGGAGCGCATTAAAAGCGTTGGAGTGCAACTTATTTATGCAGCTGTCTTGAGTCTAGGTATTGGTTGGTTTGTTAGCTTTTTTATGACAACCATAGCGCAATTTGCGGTGCCGTTTGCAGAAATTCTGCTCTTTTTGTGGATTGTAAGTTTTGCGCTAATGGCACTCTTTGTTGGCTTTTTCAACCTCCATCCTGCTTTAGGCGCTTTGTCTATCGTTACGGTAATTGTCTGCGGGCTAACAACTGCACTGTTGCCCTATGAACTGCTCCCGGAGTTTTGGCAAAGTTGGCTGTATCCATGGGTGCCGGAACGCTTTGCCGCTGACGGATTAGCGCAGATACTTTATCGCGGTGGCGATGTCTTAAACAGCTCGGCATTTGTGTTGCTGGCAATTGGGGCAGCCGGTGTAATATTGATGCTGTTGTCCTTGCTAAAACCAAACCATGGTTTTTTGAAAAAGCAGAACCAAGTTCAGGGCGAAGCTCTTGCTGAGGAGTAAGTAACAGGTCTAAGACCATGACCGCAAGCATCAAAGCGCAGCCAGTAAAAAATGATCTTTTCAAAAGCAGAAAGGCGTAAAAACAAAACCTCGCACAAAATAAGTAAAAGGAAAATCATGCAGCTCATCCATTTCAAAGATGAGGAGAAAAGCGTAGAATCTGTGCTTAATAATGTTTACATAAGGCGCATTGAACATAAGCACAAAGGTGAGCTGCATGAATTACCCAACTTACAAAGGCATGTCAAACACAATTACCGTAGTGGGGCATACCGCGTTTGACCATATCTGCAAAACGCCATACCTGCCACCTCCAAATGCATCAACTCCAGTGACTGAGCGTGTCATTTTGTATGGAGGAGGTGCGGCAAACATTGCCACGGGCATTGCAAAGCTTGGGCAAAATGCCGCACTTGTTAGTGCCGTAGGCGGAGATTTCTTGGGCAGCGCCTATGAGGTTCATATGAAAAAACTTGGAGTGCAGCTGCAAAACTACGTTGTGGAAGATGAGCATACTGCGACAGCTTTTATGTTTACCGATAGTAGCGGTGATCAGATGACATTCTTTGAGTGGGGAGCATCGCGCACTTTTGCCAAGGAGAAGCCATCCGCGCATGCATTTGTACATATGGCAACGGCAGACCCCGACTACAATGTTGAGGTAGCACGATTGGCGGCGTTTTCTTCATTTGACCCCGGGCAGGATGTCAGGCTATACACCCACGAGCACCTTGACTCGCTTTTCAGCAACATTGACGTGCTGATAGCCAATCGTCACGAGTGTGATGTCATGTGTGAGACTATGAGTTGCACACGTGAAGAGATCGCAGCGGGAGTTCCTATCGCAATCGAGACACTTGGTGGTGAAGGCAGCGTTGTTCGCTTTAGCGAGCAAGAGATTTTTGTTCCGGTATGTAAGGTACAGATGCTGGATCCAAGTGGTGCAGGAGATGCATATCGCGCCGGATTCTTAAGTGCCTATATTCAAGGCTATGACGTTGTCACCAGTGCCCGAATTGGTTCAGTGTCCGCTTCTTTTGTGGTAGAGACTGTGGGCTGTCAAACAAACCAATGCAACTGGACGTTGATGCAAGAGCGCTACGAAAGCGTGTTTGGCACCTTGGCGCTTCCTATAAAACGATAATACTCAGACACCAAACTGCGGTAGCCGAGTTCTTTTAGCTTGGAGTAGCTTAAGCGGTAGTTGCGCTTGCTGTGCTTGCCCGTAGCGATGGTGCGAAGCTCTTGTTGCAGATAGGCATCAAGTTGTTTTAGGCTTTCGCTAGTGTTGAGTAAAGGGAAGAACCATCTACTCCATGTGAGCTCGGTTGCTTTGCCTTGTTCAAAGAACTTGCGATTCATAGAGCGTATCATTGCAGCGATAGCTCTGTCGCCACTGGCATCTTTACGCAGCATCCAGCGGCGTAGCGCTCGTGCTTTTCGACGAATTTTGCCTTTGAGTTTGCGCTGCGTGGATGCGGACAGGTCAATGATTCCTTGCTTGTATGAAAATCCTAAAAACTCCCAGGCCTCGCCGGGAACGCCTAGTTTTTCTTTCTCAGGATTTAGCGTGAGATAGTGCGCTTCAAGTGCTTGGAGAGCTTTGAGGCGCAACCCCTTAATATCATCTTCACTTTGCGCAAAGAGGATAACATCATCGGAATAGCGGGCGTAAGCTTCTGCTTTGCGAGCCAGAAAATTGTCCATGTCGCGCAGATACAAATTTGCGAGAAAAGGTGCTGTCGGCGTACCGGCCATCACTCCGCGCTTTTCCCGAATAAGCTTACCATCAAATATTGCCTCGTCAGATCCAAGCATTTTGAAAAAGAATTGGTAGAGCGGCTCATCGCTAACAAACACCTCTTTTAGAATTGGCAGCAGCTTCTCCACATTAATACTGTTGAAGTAATTGTGGATGTCCAGTTTGTAGCAATACAGATCGTCTATGTGCGGAAGCGTAGTTAGCCGCCGGATTGCCGTGTGAGCGTTAATCCCACGACGAAATGAGTAACAGTGTTTTGGCTGAGCTGCGTCAAAGTCGTATAACAGCCACGCCAAGAGCTTGAGCACTTGTTGAACATCATCTGCAAAACGATACACAACACGCTTTGTTGATTTACCCAGCTTGTTCACCAGACGCTTCTGGGGTGTGCCCAGATCACCGGGCAAAGTTTTTAGGCGCTGAGTAGTTGCTTTCCAGCCTTGCACTGCAACAAAGGCGGCAAGTTCTGCGTCCTCTCGTTTGCTCAGGTGTGCTTTTTCTCGCTTGTACGCCAAGTATTCATCCCACACTACGGGGGAGTCGAGTTTTTCAAGCAAGCTCAATGGCTTAGACCCCTTTCATGAAAGAGAGGGAGGTGCTTTGAAGACAGCATCTGCTGGCACAGGGCTGAACGTGGAGTTGCGGCCTGCAACGCATTTGTGACGCCACGCTTGACCCCACCACAGGCGCAAGACATGCTTGCATCCCTCTCTTTTCACGCATCTTTTCCCAGAAGTAACGACTCAGAAGTAATCGATCGGTACTTTATATTTGGGCAACTTATAGCGGTCTTGCCAAACGCTTAATGCGCTCAATTACGTAGTCACGCTCATTTGGCATATGGGTGTAGAAGTTAATGAATGGCACTCCAGCAGCTTCTGCGGCTTCGCGAGCCCCTTTATAAGCGCGATTGTTGTCGCGGTTGTGCTCTACAAGCATAATCACGCCGGCAAAGTTGGTGCCGTTTAATAGTGCAAAGTCGTACGCTCTGCCTTCGCCGCCAAGTTCGGCAACCGGTACATCTTCACGAATCGTGTAGCCGCTAAACATCTCGTTAATTATCTCGCGGAAGTACGGCTTTTCGGTGACTTGCGCTTGGCTTTGCACGTATTGCTCTTGCGTTACTTGTTGACTGTATGCCTGATCTTGACCCGGAACCGTTGTTGCTTGTTGGTTGGAACCAAAGACCGAGTTTGAGCCACCCTTTTGACCGTCTCCATCAATGTCCAGACCGGTGGCTTGCTCTATTGCGTCGGTTAGTTTACCGCCCAAAGCACCACCAAGTGCGTCGCCCAGACCCTTTTTTACCACCTTATCGAAAAGACCCACCTTACAACACCTCCTCATCCAAGAAGCACTGCACAATTTGACGAGCAGGGCAAAGTATAACATGTAGAGAGATTCTTGATCTGATAAAGCCTACTTTTGCCGCCATTAAGCCCAATTTCTTCGTTGGTAAAGCGCTATGCCTGCCGTTGTGCAGATAAGTGCGATCGCAGTGATGACTGCTATTGAGAGACCAACTGTATCTAGTTGGTCACCATAAAACGTGCATTGCAAGACTTCGACCACATGCGTTAGGGGCAGGAAGTTTGTAAAGACTTTAAAGCTTTCCGGAAATAGCTCTGCCGGAATTGTTGCTCCGGAGGTAAATAGCATCAGGAAGTAAAGAATCCAACTTGCCGCCTGCGCTATTTTGGTATTTTTGAAGAGTGCGGTGATCAAAAATCCGATAGAGAAAATGCTGATTAAGGACAGCAAGAACATGGGCAAAATCACAAACCACTCACCTTCGATGTGAATGTTGTATAGGATTTTTCCGGCTACGATCAAGATGATAGAGCTTATGATGCAGGCAATGAGGCAGACAAATATCTGCACCAACACTATGTTCTCTTTGCCTATCGGTGTTGCATCAAAGCGCTTATAGACTTTACTGGATTGGTAATCAATCAACCCAAGTGGTAAAGTCATTAGGCCGCCCACGGCGATGACCATTCCCAAATACGCCGGTACGCTTACGTCCATTGAGCCGCGACCACCAAACCATTCATCCGGCTCGTTGCCGTATATGCTACCAAATAGGATGAGCATCATGATGGGAAATACTATCGAGAAGAATGGTCCAAAGAATTCGCGAAAATATAAAATAGTCTGCATTTTTGCGGTTTTGATTAGCGCTTTTGTTTTCATGATATTGCCTCCAGTGTTAAGCGTTCTTTTTTGGGCACAAAGGCCAAATAGATATCTTCCATCGACATATTGTCTTGCCATTTTTCGGGTGCTAGCGTTTGTTTGGCATAGTCTCTAAAGCCCTTCAGTGTTCCTGTATACAAGGCTTTTCCGCGTAGCATAAACACAATCCTGTCGGCCAGCGCTTCTACCTCATCCATATAGTGAGATACTAAGACCACACTTGTGCCGGACTCGCGCACGGCGCTTAGACTATCCCACATGTTTCTGCGTGCCTCGGGGTCTAACCCTGTAGTTAGCTCGTCAAGGATAAGCAGTTTTGGGCGGGGGAGTAGCGAAAGCAGAATAGACAAGCGTTGTTTTTCGCCGCCGGACAACTTATTAACGTAGCGCTTGCGTTTGGCGGAAAGATCAAGAAGCTCAAGCATTTTTTGGTAGTTTGCCGGTGAATCGTAAAACGAGGCAAACCATTCGCATAATTCGTCAACTTTTATTTTTTCCGGATATGAGACATCTTGCAATTGGACTCCAAGCTCTTTGTAAAGCTCGCAACGCTTGGAGAGGGGGTTTTTGTCAAGTACAGTAATTGAACCTTCTGCTGGCTTTCGAAGCCCTTCCAGACACTCAACTGTTGATGTTTTACCTGAACCGTTTGGTCCGATGATCGCTAGTATCTCGCCTGCTTGCACGTTGAATGAAACCTTGTCAACCGCAGTGTTTTCTCCGTATCGGACGGTGAGATTGCTCACCTCAGCCAGCGCTTTCATATCAATACCTCCAAATATCAATCAGTGTTAAACTGTGCATGCAATTTATCAGCATTAGCGTGGGTCGTCTCGCTTTTTGGCGCAACATGCGTAAAATGGCGTATAAGATGCGGCTGTAGATGTATGAAATGCATTGGTTTGGGTTTTATGCTTATTGCAATCTGTTGCATTACGCATCTCTGTCATTTTCGTGCGCCTCTGTCATTCCCGCGAAAGCAGCTGGTGCGGTTGATGAAATGCTGGGCTTAATGCATTGTCATTCCCGCGCAGGCGGGAATCCACAAACGCACAGGCTCACCACAATGGATTCCCGCCTGCGCGGAAATGACAGGGAGAACTGCGGGAATGACAAAAGTGTGCTGGTCGATGGCTTTGTTCGTAGAAAGGTGGCTTAGTGAGGGTTGAGATAAAGATTGATTCTGAGCTTGAGGAATCGTACGTCATCCTCCACATACCTAGGCTTACGGCAGATGTTAGCGCGCTTGTTGAGCTGCTTGAAAACACCGATACCTCCCCACGTTTGCTAACCGCAAAGCGAGACGACAAATCATATGTAATTGGCGCCGAACAGATGGAGCTTATCCGCACTGAGGGCGGTAGCGTGATGCTGTATGACCGTAGAGCTCAGGGGTTTGCAGTTGATAAGCCACTGCATGAGATACTTGGGCGGCTGGGTCATGATTTTGTGCGCATTTCTAAATCGAGCATCGTTAACATCAACAGGATCGATCACGTATCGCCATCTTTTAACGGAACAATGGACATCATCATGAAAAANNAAGAAACGCTTGGGATTATAGGAGGCAGATGTTGACATGGTAAAACTCTTTTTTAAATACTTGCTGTTTGGTGTGCTGTGGGGATGGGGATTTTTTATAGCGATCTGTGTGGTGCTGGACTTGTCCGGTATTGGAATCCCCAGTGTTACACTTGATAACTTCTCGCTGAATGTTTTGGCATCAACAATTGTAGGCATAGGTTTTGGTACCAGTTCGATTGTGTATAAAGTGGAGCGGTTGCACTTATGGCAGCAGTCATTGATCCATTTTGGTATCGGTATGCCAATCTATCTAATTGTCGGGTTTTCTATGGGATGGTTTCCCGCGATGCCAAGTTACGCAGTGATAGTAACAGTTTTGTTGGCAGTTATGGTGTTTGCCATTATCTGGTCGTGTTTTTACCTCTACTATCGAAGCGTGGCCAAAAAGATCAACGAGCAACTTAAAACAAAGATGTTGGATGACTAGAGAAGTATAATAACGGTCTGCAGTTAGACAATAAGGGAGGAAAAATGGGTAGCGATTTTATGAATCTAGCATCGGATAACATTGCGGATGAGCATTTATGCTGCGCCATCTCGGACAAAAAGCATCAGTGTGGTGTTGATGCAAAGAGAGCGTGGCTGGCTGACCGGATTTACGAGGGGCATGTATTTAGGAAATTGAACGCAAAGGGCAAGGGCTTTATTAAGTATTCGCCATTAGAGACGGCATGGGTTCCTGTAGTTGGGGATAATTTATATTGGCTTAAACCAGAAGCTCAGCTCTCAGTGGGCAAGCGTCGTGAATACCACAAGGCAAATGTGTGATATAACAAGCCGAATACAGGTACTGCGCCGACGCAAACAACGGCTAGCAGAACAATCATCGGCTGTGTAAATGCTGTAATGCCAAACAGGCTGGGGAAGGCAAAGGCGCCCATAACCACTCCGGCAGTAACAAACACTAACAAAACCGCCCTAACCAGTGTGAACGGATACGAGATGCGGGCGATTAGCAACACGCCAACCCATGCTGTTGCAAGCACGCACATGGTGGATACCTGACTGTAGTTCAGCCCCAGCACCAAATATGACACAACATTCAGAACAAGCACTGCAAGTATCGCCGTTATGGAGCCGGGCAAAGAACGAACAATCACATTAGCGAGAAACTTACCCCTTATGCGGTCTTTGTTGGGTTCAAGTGCAAGTATCAAAGAGGGTATACCGATCGTAAATGCTGATATCAGCGTCATTTGAATGGGTTGAAACGGATACTGCCACGGAAAGACAATAAAGCACACAGCTAACACTATCGACAACACTGTCTTGACCAGAAAAAGCGTGGCTGAGCGCTGCAAATTATTTATGGCTCGTCTTCCCTCGGCAACAACTTTAGGCATAGAGGCAAAATCATTGTTCACTAGCACTAGTTGAGCCACATTACGGGCTGCATCAGAGCCTGATGCCATGGCTACCGAGCAATCCGATGCCTTAAGCGCCAACACGTCATTAACTCCGTCGCCTGTCATCGCAACAGTATGACCTGCTGCTTGCAATGCCTGAACCAACTTCTTCTTTTGCTCCGGCGTTACTCGCCCAAATACATGATAGGTGGTTGCTGCATTAATAAGCGCTTCATCAGTTTGCAGCATTGTAGCATCGATGTAAGACTTCGCATTAGGGATGCCAACTGTGGCTGCAATGTTGGATACAGTAAGCGGATCATCACCGGAGATCACCTTGAGGTCTACACCTTGCTGGAAAAAATATTGCACTGTCTCGGTTGCCGTAGAGCGAATCTGGTCTTTGATGGTGATCAAAGCAAGCGGTTTGGGGTTTCCAACGATCTCAAGATTATCATCAAAGGTTTTAACTTGTGCTAAGACTAAAACCCTTGCTTCTTTGGAAAGACCTTCAACCTGACCTTGGATTTTTGCATACTTCTGACCAAGAACAAACTGAGCTGCCCCCATTACAAAACTTCTGTCGTTTTCAAGCACCACACCTGCCCATTTTTTATCTGACGAGAATGGAATAGCCCTTTTAATGGCTTGGGTCATCTTGTCTTGGATCTCTTTGTTTGCACGTTTACTCAAAGCCCCTGCATAATGTGCAATTATCGCTTGTCCTGTCTCGTTAGGATTCTCGTCAGCTGCTGCGATCGCAAATATGGCTTCATCAATTGTCTCTGCATCACCATTGCCAAGCACTAAAACACGATCCAGCTTCATCTTTCCGGAGGTGATAGTACCGGTCTTATCCAGACAGAGCGTGTCTACCCGCGCCAGAGTTTCGATACAGTAAAGCTGTTGCACGAGCACTTTGCTACGAGAAAGGCGTATCACCGCCACTGCGAGCACGGTGGATATCAGCAGTATCAACCCCTCAGGAATCATACCCACCAACGCTGCAACTGTGGACAAAATCGCTTGATTGAGTTCAACATGAACGCCGGTATAGTATTCGCGAAAAAACAGCAAGGCTCCTAGCGGAAAGATGCCGATGCTTACAAACCGAATAATCCCTACAGAGCTTTTCATAATCTCGGATTTCACCGCTTTATGCTCTTTAGCCTCAGCGCTTATTTTGGCAGCATAGTTGTCTGCGCCCACATGGGTTACTTGTGCGTACACGGTGCCTGCGTTCACGAAGCTACCGCTCATGAGCTCTGAATCCACCTCTTTATGCACCATTTTGCTTTCGCCGGTAAGTAAGCTCTCGTTAACATCGCATGTGCCTTGGACAACAACTGAGTCCGAGGGGATCTGGTCACCGCGTCCAAGTATGATGATGTCGCCAAGCACGATCTCGTCTATCGCGATATCTTGGCGGTTGCCATCGCGCACAACTTTAGTTTTGGGGCTGGCAATAATGCGCAGCTGATCGGTCGTGATCTTAGAGCGGATCTCTTGCACGATGCCAATCGCAGTATTAAACACGATGACGATTATGAAAAGCATGTTTTGATATGACCCGGTTATGAATACAAAGGTGGCTAAAATAAGGTTGATTGCATTAAACAGCGTGCATATGTTGGCAGTGGCGATGCGTTTGTATGAGCGTGTCTTGACCGATGTGTCAACATTTACTAAGCCGCGAGCAGTTAGCTCGGCAACCTCTGAAGAGCTTAGCCCCGTAGGTCTGTCTTTCAATTTTCCTCCCCTTGGCGCATGATTAATCAGTATAGAAGACTTTTAGGAGAAGCACCAATTGAGAGTAGATTAACGGCTTTATGTATTTTATATAGAGTTAGGAGCTATCTGCTTGTGTTCAATGTCGCATGCTCTTTGCGCGTCAGAAGACCCTCTGCATCTTTTGTCTCTGCATCTCTACATTATATTAAATAGTTTGCATATTTCATATCGCATATACAGATATTGTCTGATACAATTCGCAAGTTGAAAATAGAGAAAGGCTGTTGGCTATGGGTTGGATAAACGATTTTTTAGTTGGCATTACGGGTACTGTCAGCGATGCCATGTATACCTACGTGTTGGTATTTTTGCTCATTGCGTCCGGTCTTTATTTTTCTTTCAGAACAAAGTTTGTTCAGATACGCTACATCAAAGACATGTTCACGGTGCTCACTGAGCAAAAACGTGTTGAGGGCAACAAGAGTGTATCTTCGTTTCAAGCCCTTATGGTTTCCACTGCAAGTCGTGTTGGTACCGGAAACATCGCCGGTATTGCCACGGCTATCGCACTTGGAGGTCCGGGAGCAGTCTTTTGGATGTGGATTATGGCGATCATTGGCGCATCTTCCGCATTTATTGAGTCCACGTTGGCGCAGATATTTAAGGTCAAGGGAGCAAATGGCGAGTTTCGTGGCGGTCCCGCTTATTACATCGAGCAAGCTTTGGGTAAACGCTGGCTGGGCATCTTATTTAGCATTTTACTAGTCATCTGCTTTGCTTATGGTTTTAATGCGCTTCAGTCATTTAATATGACATCGGCGCTGGAGCATTACATTCCGGGTTATGCCGATACCAAAGCTCCTCTTGTGATGGGCATTATCTTGGTTGTGCTTACCGCTTTTATCATCTTTGGCGGAACTCACAGAATTTCCTTTATGACATCGATAATCGTGCCGGTCATGGCAATTGCTTACATTGCCTTGGCACTGTGGATTACCGTCACCAATTTCACCGCAGTGCCGGCAGTGTTTTCGCTGATTTTTGAATCGGCTTTTGATTTCGAGTCGATCTTTGGTGGTTTTGCCGGATCGGTCGTGCTTATCGGCATAAAACGCGGGCTTTACTCCAACGAAGCCGGCATGGGCTCGGCTCCTAATGCCGCCGCTGCCGCTTCGGTCTCACATCCCTGCAAACAAGGTTTGGCGCAGTCGCTATCGGTCTTTATCGACACGCTGATTATTTGCTCGTGCACTGCGATGATGGTGCTGGTGTTTTATGTCAATGGCACCCCCGGCGATCTTAATGGCATTCCGTTGGTACAACAAGCAATCAATTTCTCGGTAGGGGAGATAGGCATTCACTTTATCACTTTCTCCATATTTACCTTTGCATTCTCAAGTTTGATAGGTAACTATTTTTACGCCGAGAGTAACGTTAAGTTCATTAAGGATAACAAGGTTGTTTTGTTCATTTTTCGCTTGACCTGTCTGGTTGCGATATTTCTTGGTACCCAATCCAGCTTTGATCTTGCCTGGAACATCGCAGATATAGTTATGGGTGCAATGGCTTTTGTAAACATTGTCGCAATAGTGCTGCTGGGCAAATGGGCTTTGCGCGCTTTGGATGATTACACTTTGCAGCGAAAACAGAAGAAAGATCCGGTATTTGTGGCTTCAAGTATCGATGGGCTTCCGGCAACGCAATGCTGGCATGAAGCAGTCGAGATGATTGATTCTAAGGGCGAGAAAGATGTTAGTTGAGAGAAGTGTCTAGATGGGCTTCGCGCGTCCTTTTGTCCAAAGCTGCTTTGCGCGTTCTCAATACTACATATGCCAGTTATGCCAGTACGATTGCCGTGTAAACCACGATGCCAAAGATTGCCGTATCTTTGTCGGCGAAAACGGCGGGTTTACGGAGCATGAATTCTATCAAGTTTGCGTATCGCTGAAAGGAGAAAAACGCGTAACAGGGAGATTCGTGCACTGCGAGAAGCGATGGACGAGAGTGGAGCAGATCACTCAACGATTATCACTCTCGACAATGAACATAAGTCTCTAACGTTTGATGAAGGAGTGATCAAAGTAATTCCGATTTGGAGCTGGATTTTCGAAGACTGAGGCTTGGAGATATTTGCTAATACAACAAACATATTTTATTAATATAGAAAAACATGTCACACTAAGCAGAATATGCTCCATAATAAGTGGAGTTTTTAGACAGCTAAGTTCATTGTCAGAAAACTTGATCTTGGGCGAAGCGACAAAACATAGAGAGAAGGAGAATAACATGGATGAAAATAGTTTTGGTATCGAGCACGCACATGAGCACAATGATTCAGATAATCAAATGCATACACATGAGCATAGCCACACACACAGTCACGAGCATAATCATGGTTCGGAACACAATCATATACATGATGGCGATGGCGAAACTCACACTCATGAGCACACTCACATTCACTCACACCCGCACACGCATGAACAAGAGCACATGCACGAGCACAATTAATCTTTACACAACAAATTAGTCTTAACACTCGAAGCCCTCGCTAGAAACACGTTTTCAGCGAGGGCTCAAAGCATCAACAGAAACCTAATAGTTAGTGGTCAAATCTAGACCTAATTAGAAGAAGTATTTCAGTAATGTAATAGTTATGAAGCACTTCATAAGTTGAAGCTCAGCCAATTGATCGCTTAAACTTTGTAGCTATGAGATACTTAGTTGCCCTCATAGTTGTTACGCTTCTTGTCTTTTTTCTGCGGTCTGCCATAAAGAAGGCACCGTCAGTTTTTTATATCTTATCGCTTGTTGTAGGTATCGTTTATCTTTACAACCAGACAATCCATCTGCCGTCGCAGATCAGCAGCTTTATTGCGCTGCTCACACGTCAAAGTGCGCTTGCAATGATGTTTTTTATTGTTGTGATGTTTGCCGGGGTATTTTCAGATGCGAGTAAGGTTAAGAAGTGGCTAATGCCGGTGCGTAAGGAGCTGTCAATCATCGGCTGCATTCTCACTGCTCCGCATGTAATTATTTATCTCGTGGCATTTCTCCCACGTATTCTCCCCAACAGTCCTTTTCCATTTTTACCATTTGACTATTTTAGGTTTGTAGTGTCACTTCTGTTGCTGATAATCATACTCATATTAGGCGTAACGTCTTTTGAGATCGTACGTCATCGCATGACCGGTCAAAGTTGGAAGCGCATACAGTGGCTCGCGTATTTGCTTTTAATAATCCTTGCTATACATGTGATGACTTATCTTCTGCCCGCCGCTTTGGGTGGTGGCACACACGCCGTAGAAAGCGTTGCGTTTTATAGTTGCATTACAGTGATATACATAGTCTTGCGCGCACTGCGCTGGCGACTGGATTTAAAACGTCAAGACAAATTGCTAAACAATTCGTAGACACAGAACTCCGAAATTCTGACCTTGTCTTACGGTCGTTCTATGCGTTACTTTAGCACTGAACGCATGATTTCTTGAAAGGAATTCTGCATAGGAAACAACATCGTTAATCCATCAGAACCGGTGAGAGAGCGAGGTCGTATGGAAAGTGTCGTCCGTCTACTTTTTTTAAATGTCGATTAGAAATGACAATTACTAATAAAAATGATGGAATGTCAGATGGAATCTACATAGTGAAGTTGACGCTCGATAGGTTACAGCCCTTTTCGCATAAGAATTGAAAATGGCTAACAAAATAGCCTCAAAAGAAGGCTCTGGCATAAAAAGGTGTTATTTTGCAGAGGTATTCTGCAAAATAACACCATAATTTTGCTGTACTGCTCCATATTTGCGTGCTACACTATGAAATAAAGGAGCTGTACGATGCAAAGATTATTGATGGAAAAACTGATCGAGTGGAAAGAAAACGCTCATAAAAAACCTTTGATTCTGCAAGGAGTCCGTCAATGCGGAAAAACTTTTCTCCTAAAAGAATTCGGAACGCGTTATTATGACGATGTTTTTTATTGCAAATTTGATGAAGACAAGCATCTGGCGGAGTTCTTTGAGCAGAATTTGGATCCGTATCGGATTGTAAAAGACCTTTCAGTTTTTCGTGATAAGGACATCAAGCCGCAAACGACGCTGATCATTTTTGATGAGGTGCAGTCCTGCGGCAAGGCGCTTACAGCATTAAAATATTTTTATGAAGATGCGCCCGAGTACCATATTATTGCAGCAGGTTCACTTTTGGGCGTAGCAATTCCAAAAGGCACATCTTTCCCGGTAGGAAAAGTCGAATTCCTGACACTCTATCCGATGAATTTTTATGAGTTTTTATTGGCGCAAAACGCAATGTTGGCAAACCGTCTGACGGATAGTTCGTTTGATGATGAGGTTTGGCGCACATTC
>DBCW01000033.1 GCA_002293265.1 Eggerthellales bacterium UBA948 | reverse complement strand
AATAGAATCAACAAGCTTTTTGTACATTTTGCGCAGCATGATTAATGAAATAACCACAAAAGCCATAATAATTGCCAACATGCTTAGTGATACTGTCCAATTTAAGTTGGCAGTGAATACCACAATCTCTAGTATGCCTATATATAAAGACGCAACAATACCCGTAATGAGCGTATAACGACTTGTAACATATCTAACCTGTGGCTCTATCGCAGGTTTTATCTCTCCAAAAGGAAAGCTGATGATTTCTTTTGGAGCATGCTTAACCAAAAAATGGCAACCGATGAAAATGGCGCAGAACACTGCCTGTAAAATGAAGATTGGTATTAGCGAAGTAACTTGTTTGTCAACAAAACCGTCTGCTGTCATTGCTGGACCATAATGAATCGGAACTGGATTCGGTACATAATCCCACGCCACAGCAGTACCTGCGATGGTAGCGATTACGGTCAGTGGATACAGGAAAAGCCAATATCCGGACACTGAGGTTCTTGGTTTTGCTTCCCCACTTGCTTGGCCATCCATGTTAGGTATGTATGACATATTGTTTCCATTCTACGCCTATGTTGTCCAAGCTCAACTTGGTCGATCCATTTAACGAATCGACCAAGCCTATGTTTATAATTGCGACTTGATGCTTTCTGCCGCCTGAATGAGCTTGCTCAGCTCCTCGTCGTCGAGCTCAAGTTCAACAATGCGCTCTACTCCGCTTCTACCAAGCACTGTGGGCACACACATGTGAAGACCGTCGATGCCATATTCGCCTTCAAGTCGCGAACAGACGGACAACACACGACCTGTGGGTGCCAGTATCTCCTTTACCATCAAGGCGATCGACGATGCCGGAGCATAGAAAGCTGAGCCGGTCTGAAGCAACTCAACCACAGCTGCACCACCCTGCACGGTATCGCTAGCAATATCATCGATCTGCTCTTTGGATAAGAGCTCGAGCAGTGGTTTGCCATTTACGGTAGCCAGACGCGGCAGCGGCAGCATTCCTTCGCCGTGAGCGCCAATAACCATTGCTTCAATCTGTGACGGCTCGGCACCGGTTCTAAGCGCTATCGAATGAATAAAGCGAGCTGTATCAAGCACACCTCCCATGCCAAAAAGCTGTTGCTTTGGCAGTTTGGCGATATCAAAAGCAAGATTTGTCATTACATCAAGAGGGTTGGTGACAAAAATGTACAAAGCATTGGGCGAGACCGGCAATGCACCCTCAAGCACAGATGACACAATGCCGGAGTTGATCTTAAGCAGATCCTCACGTGTCATGCCCGGCTTACGCGGAACACCGGCAGTAACTACCACGATTTCAGAGTCGGCGGTATCTTTATAGTCGCCCGTGCCTATCACAGAAGGACCAAACTGCTCATTAGAGCGCATATGCATGATGTCAAGCGCCTTACCTTTAGCTACCCCATCAGCCACATCTATAAGTACAATATCGGCCAGCTCTTTCATAGCCAAAAGCAACCCTGCATTTGCACCGACATTACCAGCTCCGACTATTGTGACTTTTGGATAACCCATAACGTTTAGACCTTTCTTTCAATGTGGAGAGTACCGATTAATTCATTGCAGCAATGATACTATAAGCCAGTTAAGCTGTTTGCAATTGAATATGTACGTATCTAGCGCCAAAAGGTAGAAGCCTTGGCACTTGTGAACGGCACCTTTCGCAATTTATCCTATTTAATAACGCATCAAGAAAAACTGAAAATTTGCTTTGCTCAAACGAACAAGACAAGGTACTATAGTACGGTTCATTTTTTGACACCTAAATGCGCCAAGAAGATATTACGGAGAGCTGACCGAGAGGCCGAAGGTGCTCGCCTGCTAAGCGAGTAACGGACACAATCCGTTCCGGGGTTCGAATCCCCGGCTCTCCGCCACTATAAATCCGCTTATAGGATTTGGGTCTCGTTTGCCGGCGTTTCCGTAACGATCAATCCTTTAAGCTATCGACCGAGCCGGTTCATACTCAAGCACTACTCCCTGCCGAACCTTCATAGATACCTCCGGCGATTCTATCGTNNACAAAGCTATAGAAGATGTCTATGCTTTGTGTCCACTTGCCTTGTGTGCGTTTTGCCTGATGAATAACGATGTGATCGATAAAGCGGTTTAGGAGTGCGCGGGAAAGACGTTTTACCCGTTTGGCATCCCGCACCAACTCCAAGAACTGCGCGATACCGACCTCGTTCTCCTCGAATTTAGCTATGGAGGCCTTGGAGTCTGTTATCTGTTCTTCCAATCTTGACTGGTCTGTCTCGAAGCCCTCCATGAGACGTACCATCCTCTCATCGGTGATACGCCCGAGCGCTACATCCTCATAGGTGCGCCTTGCCATCAGGTCTATCTCATCGAAACGACGTGTGAGATCGGCAAGTCGCTTGCGTTCAAGTTCGATGCCTCGCCTACTCTCTGCTGTCGCCTTCTCCATCAGTTTGCGTGCGAATGCTTCTTCATCTGCTAGCGTCACCTTGACGATACGTCGAATCTCTCCCAAGACCACCTGCTCCAAGAAATCCGCCCTCACGTAGTGGGTGGACGAACAGGTCTTGAAGGCAGAGGCATTGTTGCCGGGACAGTTGAAGTAAGCGATCTCCGGGTTCAGTTGGCTGAAGTGGAAATGCAGGTTCGAACCGCACTCGGCGCATCTGAGTAGACCGGAGAAGATATTGCGTCTGCCCGTTGCCTTCTTGCGTCTCAGCCCCGCACGTTTCTTTTGCACCGATGCAAAATCCTCACGGGATACTATCGGTGCATGGACACCCTCGAACACCGTCTGTTCGTCTTTGGGGTTGAATATGCGCCTCTTTGACTTGTAGGAGGGCTTCGAGGTTTTGAAGTTGACCACATCGCCCATATACTCTCGTCGCTCAAGAATCTTTGCTACCGTCGAATCCGACCAATAGCATACATCCTTTACCTGTTTGGAGCCGGTACGCCTCACTCCCTTCATCTGCCAGTAGCTTGTGGGGTTGAGCACCTTATCCTCCATGAGCGAAGTGGCGATCTGTTCAGTGCCCATGCCGTCAAGTGCCATGGTATAGATGCGACAAACCACAGATGCGGCCTCCTCGTCTATCTCCCAGAACTTGGAGTCTTCCACTTTCTTGTAGCCATATGGGGGAAGTCCTATCGGTTCTCCCGCCATGCCGCGCGCCCTGTATGCCGCCTTCACTTTCTTGGATGCATCACGGGCGTACCATTCGTTCATGATGTTTCGAAACGGGGCAAGTTCGTTTTCTCCCTCGTCGGTGTCCACACCGTCATTTACGGCGATAAGCCTTATCCCTCGCTCGGGGAAGTAGTGCTCTGTGTAGTAGCCGACAGTCAGATAATCACGCCCAAGGCGGCTCATATCCTTAACGATAAGCGCGCTTATCTTGCCGTCCTCGATGTCACGCTCCATCCGGCGAAATGCCGGACGGTCGAAGTTGGTGCCGGAAAAACCATCATCCGTGTATTCCTCATATCTGGTGTAGCCTTTTTCTGCGGACACTTTGCGGAGCAGCATTCGCTGGTTTGAGATGGAGTTCGATTCTCCTTGAAGCTCATCATCACGAGAGAGTCTCATATACAGTGCCGCTGTCCTTTTGGTGTGTTTCATGTTCCCTCCTCTCTCTGCACCGTGTCCGCATGGCGTTTGCCCTGCCGATGATGCGCTCATTGGCAGTACCTTGCAACTGTGCGTTTGGTGCTAAAGAGCGTGGAGAGGATGGCATCTTCTACGCTTTTTCCGGTGTCGGAGTAGAAAAAGGAGTTCACGGCGTAGGTGTATTCCCCAACACTCACGCTTCGCCTTTTGCCTGCTTGCCAGCTTGGGTAGCGGCCGGCACCTTCTGTCTGTTTTTCCTCAAGCCTGTTGTTGCTTGTTGTGGAGGTCATGTTCCGCCCTTCTCATTCGTCATACCCTCCATATGCGTGGTATGTAGCAAGGCTGGACGACGGCTTGAGGTTCCAGGGAAGCAAAACTCGTCCCTGGTATCGTCTGGCTTTGTAGTGCCTGCCACCCTTTGCTGCTCTTACCGGAGGACTATCCCGCCTTCAGCCTTTTCAGCTGTTTGCCAGATGGGATCGATGTCTACTCCCAGTGCGCCTTCGTGGGGTTGTACACGGTGGTTTTCCCGGGTGGCTATTTATTGTTGTTAAGGTGCTATCACTGGGTGGGCCTTAAGCCTCCCTGCTTGTTATGTCACGGGTGGGAGTATAGATAGCTTGTCAGTAGTATGCAAGTGATTTATAATGAGCAAAAACACTTGCAAACTGTAAACGTTTGGGAGGATGCAGGTATGGCAGCAGCGGACAGCATCACCTTCGACTTCTCGGGCCTTTATGTCCCACCCTGGACGGCATCTGAGTTTGAGGTCATCTACCTGCCCTTTCCTGCCGATGCCGCTCATATCGTACACCCCTTGGCAGACGACCACCCTCTCTTCTCGCTTCCCGAAGAGGCCTTTGTCGAAACAGGTGAAAACCTCATCTGCTTCAGGGAAAAACGTTGGATGGGAAATGAGAAAGTCGGTACCCGTCCGCTTCCGGAGCTCTCCTTCACGCAGGATTCATTGCGTCCGGAGGCATTCGCGCATATATCACTAGGGGATACATCGCCGGAATCACTTTGCGCTCTTATGAATGGAGCCGGACTGATCACAGCACCACTCTATCAGTCCCAAAGACGTTTTATCGATTCTCGTTTCCACGACGAGAGCTTTCCCTATGACAGGCTTCATCCGTTTGCCGAAAGCAAAGCATTCAAGGGTACGGGTGAATGCGAGCTGGAACAGGCAGTGCTTGATATATCCGGCGAATACATCACCGCTCTCGGTGGCTCAGATATATACAGCGAACCATTTGAGCATCTGTACAGGGGAAGCCTTACAGAAGCGATCGTGCTCTCCGAATATGCACGACGCTACGCATGTAGGAACGGTGATACGGTTGGACATGGCGGTATCGTCTCATACTACGAGGTGTTACTTACTGTTCGTGCACTGTTCGGTGCGATGTCTGAGCTAATCGATTTCTCCATCGCCGAAGGCTCGATGGAGCGTTTTGCGGAGCTTGCAGAGGATCGTGTCAAGCAAGGTGAGACGAGGGGTATCCACCGGTATGCGCTGGAACTATTTAGCTCGGGCAAAAAGGATGCGAAGCACAAATCCGAATATCTTGCCAATGCCGCAAGTTATACGACGCGTGAAAGCCTGGACTTTCTGGAGCGCTGCGTGATGACAACACCGGGCGCCCAGTGGGGACGTGTGGTACACACGAGCACTTTTAATCCTGAGGAGTACGACGGCATTGTGGTCAAGATGCCGTCATTTCTAGAGCCACAACGGAATTTCTTTGAGAAGCACGAACCACGCTATTTGTACGACCGTTATATGGAAGGCTCCCTTTCCGCCGCCCTCGCCGCACAGTTCCTGGCAACACTCGCAGACCTCGCTCCTTGGAAACGCTGCGACAATCCTGAGTGTGGAGCCTACTTCAAACGGCACTTCACCACCAAAGGTTCATCGAATCCTAAAGCCACCTCATGCTCCCCCAAATGTTCTGCTAGGAAGCGTAACCGGCTCTACAACTTGGAAGCCTCAGCGATACGTACGGCTTGCAGACGCTATGAGAACGTCGAGGATGCCGTGGCTTATGTTGAAAAGAGGCTAGAGGGAGAGACAGAACTGGCAGACCTGCCTCGGGCGCGGAGACGGTGGAAGAGAGGGGTGGAAATTGTTCGCTATTCTCCTTAGTCTAATTGGGATAAAATTTGCTCTATTCAGATAAACGGCAAAAAGAGGAAAGATGTCATGATCTCGTTTTGAAGTTGGTCGATCTCTGAAAGAGGGGTTTGAGTTGATGGAAGCAGATGAGCGTCAGTTGAAGAAACATTGCAACACTTGGGAATTGTTGGAGAAACCATATATAAATAGGGAAATGTAAGACTATGCCCGTGCATAAGGCAGGCAGAAAAGGACTGAATATCTAAGGCTGATGATTGAGTCATATCAAGCAATTTAGGGAGAGCGAAATGAAGCTATTAAAAGTAGAGATACGTGGGTATAAGTCCATAGAAAATCTTACTGTGGAATTTGCCGAAATCAATGGATCGCACACTCATATCCTGCTAGGTAAAAACGAAACAGGAAAGAGCAACATCCTTGAAGCATTGAGCGCTGCAATCAGGGAAAAACAAGAGAGCGAAGTTAGCTTTCTTGGTGTTAGAAACAGGATTACGGAGCCATCCATAGTATCGATATTTTATGAAATGCAGCTTGAGAATCCCGGCAAGTACAGAGAATCAATACTCAAAACAGTTGATGTTTCATCTGGAATACTAGAAAAGATTGAAGTTACTTCTGCAATACGAGAAGTCTATATTTCGGAAAGCGCAAGCAAATACAGCCATGAGTGGCAGTTTAAATATAAGAGCTTTTCAACAAGAGGCATGCTATTCAAGAAGCTTGAGTCCTCATCATCTAATAATAGCGACCCATCAGTAATTATTAGAGCCAAGCAAGAGGTAGAAAAAGACTCTTTAGAAGAGTACTCGGAGTTAACATTCGATGTGCTAGAAGAGATTCTCAAAGACCCAACCGAAGAGTATTTCGAGCGAAACCAGACAACAATTTCAACATGGAAGCCAAATGACTCACATCTCGTAGAAGATGGTATTGCGCTTAAAGCATTTGCTGAAAAACCCTATTCGTTCCCCCCACTAAAAAATGTTTTTTGCATTTCTGGTTTCTCAGAAACTGACACTATAGCAAAGAAAATTAGTGAAATTTTCGCTAATACATCAGCGAGAAGAGGCCTGGCGAGAAAGCTATCGAAAGACACCACATCATACCTAAATACAAAATGGCCAGAACTTCGGGTAAAAGTTGATGTCGAAATATCTGAGGAGATGGTTATCCACGTAAACGTACAAGATGAGGATAACGAAGACCAGTTTTACGCCATGAATGAAAGAAGCGAAGGATTCAAGCAGTTTGCATCTTTACTATTAAGCATAGCAGTCGATCATTCTATCGGTGGCATGCGGAATAACTTAATCATAATCGATGAGCCGGAGGTGCATTTACATCCTTCTGGTATTCGCTACATGCTCAAAGAGTTATTGGCTATCGGCAGAGATAATTATGTCCTGGTAGCTACCCATTCAAATTTCATGATAGATAATTGTGCAAAAGAACGTCACTTTATTGTAGCCAAAAAGAAAGGCCAGACAACAATGAAGCAAATAGCTTCAGATAATGCTATCAATGATGATGAAATTCTTCAATCAGCTTTTGGGATTAACGTAATTCGGGATTTCTTGCCAAAAAATAAGCTACTTGTTGAGGGGGCTTGCGACAAGATTCTTCTACAGAAGGCTTTTGGGTGCATCAATAGCGGCAAGAACGTAGTTATAGCAAATGGTCACGGCGGCAACCTAAAGGCTATTGCCTCAATATGTGGCTTTCAAGACATCCATCCAATTGTTGTTGTTGACGATGATAGGGATGGACAAAAATACAAAAGAGAGGTTTTAGCTATAGGAGGAGGCTATAAGAGTTCAACAGTAAAGACAATTCGAGACCTGAATGGCGAAATCCTTAGTGGTGGAACAATTGAAGATGCTTTAGACGCAGACTATGTAGCCAGCAGGGCGAATGCTGTTTTAAAAGGAAAGGGCATTCAAGAGATTGTATTAGATCAAAACAGAGCATTCTGTGAACAATTGCGAATTCATATTAATCAGACAATGGCAGATAGCAGTAGAACTCAGAAGGATGAGATGGCAGAAGAGATCAAAGCGCTCATAGCTAAAAAGTTCAATCCGAGTAACCTCGAAACAAGCTCTCCAAAACTACATAGACTAGCTACTTCCATTTTAGAATTGTTTTAAATTCAATAACGAGGTAGACTTCGATGCAGAATTCGGCTGATCTGATGGATGACCTTAAAGATGCAAGTTGCACGCTTCCGCAAAACCATATCCAACTCACTGATGATTGAAGAAACTCTATGCCTTACCCGATTACTCTACTCGCAAAACTTCCGTCAAGCGATTCAGGAAATAAAACTTCTTTTCTGCCTTGCTAAGCTTGACGATAATACTGCCAGTACCGACGGCTGAAACGAGGGCTTTGCCGTGCAATGGGCACTCTTCTTCTCTAATGTGCTTAGCCAAAGTGCTCGGTGTTAACAGCTTGGTTGAGATGTGTATCCGACAAATATCAGATACAATTAACTCAACTTAAAACTAGATTCAATTTGAGTCGTAAAAGATAGGTGGTTTCAAAATTGTCATCCCTTCGAGCGGTATCACTGTTCTCTGGCGCTGGTGGCATGGACGTTGGTTTTCGTAATGCAGGATACGACATATGCATTGCTAATGAGATCGAGCCTATTTTTTGCAAAACGTATGAGGCTTTTTTTGGCAAAAACTCTATCCTTTGCGGCGATATTGACGAGAATCTTGACAAGCTCGCGAGTTTTAACGGGATTGATGTTGTTTTTGGTGGACCTCCGTGTCAAGGTTTTTCTGTTGCTGGGAAAATGGATCCAAACGATACTAGAAGCAAATTAATCTTTTCATTCCTAAAAGCCGTCGCCTTATTAAAGCCAAAAGTGTTTGTTATGGAAAACGTGCGGGCACTGGGACACCTAGAGAAATGGGCACCTGTAAGAAAACGATTCCTGGATGAGGCCAACGAGCTTGGGTATAACACTATTTATAAAGTGCTGAACTCGGCTGATTATGGTATTCCGCAAAAGCGTGAGCGAGTTTTTTTTATTGGGGTAAACGGAAGTGATGCGTGCATTGAGGATTTTACGCTTGAACTTGAGAAACATAAAGCTGCGCCGAGAACCGTCAGAGAGGTCTTCTCTGATTTTGGCAGAATAGGAACCGATTCGAACCCGGATACCTGCACTGCATTTGTTACTCTTGCCGCAAACCCAGTAATGAGAAAAAGTCCATACGCGGGAATGCTATTAAACGGTCAGGGCAGACCAGTTAACCTCGACAGCGTATCAATGACCTTGCCGGCATCAATGGGGGGTAACAAGACTCCCGTAATTGACCAAGCCGCACTCGATGATTCTTCAGTAGAAAATTGGGCGGAAACCTATCATCGCCAAATTGTCAGTGGTGAACTTTCGCCAGAATTCGCATGGGCTCCAGAGCGGCTCCGTAGAATGTCTATCACAGAAGCGGCGGCCATTCAAACGTTTCCGCCTAATTACCCCTTTCAAGGGAGTAAAGGTAAGGTTTACTGCCAAATTGGAAATGCTGTACCTTGCAAGCTCGCAGAAACGGTTGCCACAGTAGTCGCAAAGCAGTTTCTAGGTGTCTAAAGATAGATTATCGAGGACATGATAAAAATATTTTTCAGTAGTCTTTTTGAATTTCTTATCTCTTATGACTGCTGCTGTGTATCTTATGACAGTGTTGATGTCTGGCTTACTGCATAAACTCAGCATCATATCAATAAATGTATCAATTGACAGAACGCGAACATAAAAGCCAGCATTTATATAATCGGAAATGGTTTTATCTAATTCATCTTCACTACAGAATCCATTGCGGCCAACGATAAATAGCATCTGATTACCCAATGCCTGTATAACCTTATCTGCTGCATGTTCAACATCAACCGCAGAAAAAGATTTATCTTTCAGCTCGTTTGCAATAAATAAAGTTTCGTCTTTGATAATGTCTAAATCACTAATTTCCTTTCTGGAAGCCCCGCTTTGGTTAACAGGATGAACGTCTACCCGAATGGTATTGTCTTCTTCGTAAAGCAAATTGTAGAGGTTGGCAACCACTAGTGTTAGTGATTCTCCTTCGTTATTTTGATTTAGGAATTCACTGAAGAATTGATAAAGAACGGCACGTGTAGTATCTGTAGAAGACAAGCGTTTTGCAACGTCAGCGTCTCTTTCTTTGATAAGTAGTAGCGTTTCGTAAAGAAAGTCTATCAGCCACTCAAGGGCAATCTTGCTGTCAGTAAGATTCGGAAGTTCAGAATAGAGCGCCAGCAGCTTAACTCTATCCGCACCAGCTCTAACCGCGTTGTTTGGATCGATTTCAGGAAAGCGTGCGGGTTTGTTTAAGTACGGTTCATTTGATCCTCCCAGTATCTTCGACAATGAGTGCTTCTCAAAAGGAACAATTACTGAGTGGCATAGGCTACGAGCATCATAGGAGCCTTCAAGTTTTGATGACACTTGCAAGCAGAGAGGATTGATTCTGTGATCCGTTGCTTTTGCAAGAATGGCTGTAAAAAGAATATACTTGAAGGTCAAGTGAGAGCCTTCGAGGATTGATTTAATCAAGGATTCGCCGCTACTTGAAAACGCATCGCGCTGCTTCGCAACATTCAACGCCTCAGAAAGCAGCGCTGCCGCCCTATCTTGATTTACAACAAAATTTTGTGACATCTCCGCTCCTATAATATGGGTTATTGGATTCCCTCAAAGAGCTTGGATATTGATATTTCTAGTCCGTTTGCAATTTTCGAAATGTTTTGTAGAGAGATATTGCGCCGCCCACTTTCCACTGACGCAAGATAAGTTCTATCCATCCCAATCCGTAAAGCAAAACGCTCCTGACTTTCACCAAGCATTTCTCTATGATGCCGAACTCTTTTTCCAAAATCATGCAGTAGCATACCTTCGCCTCCTTCGATAATCGTCGTTGATTGTGCAGATAAGTCAACGGATTATAAGTCACACTTTCTCTGTGCTGGTCGGCGCACCACACAGACAAAGTGGCTTTTCGTTGTTCTCCTCGTCAGAATCATGTAACGATGCGATTTTAGGCAGTTCATGTAAAATGCTGCTCTCATCGCTTTTGTCAATCAAAAGGAAGCCGGTTGGCAGAAAGCCGATTAAGATACTGAAAAGGCGGCAAAGAATCAATAGTGATTACCGTCCGTTTTGCCCAAACTGTAGACAACTCCTACAAAAACTATCGCCAAAACCTCATCTTCTTTGGTGAGGTTTTGGCATAATATATTATGATGATACCGTTGCTTGGGCAAATGACCTGATCGGAAGAATCAATAGCTCGAAGTAGTTGAGAGTTTAGCGTTCGCGGTGGTTTCGGTTCCTGCTGTCTGTACTTTTGGCGCGTCTTGTAGGTTGCAACTTCTTTTCCTCGTCACGTTCTATGAGGTTAACACGCTCAGGCATCCCGTTAAATCGTTGCACAATGCGGTTGCACTGACGAACCTGCTTACGAAGACTTTTCAGAAAATTGTTGATTTCTTGGTGGCGGGGGTTGCCTTTAACTTGATAGATACCTTGGCATTGTGTGTTACTCCGCCCTTCTGACTTGATTTTGCTACGCTCCGCTGTGAGAGTCACGATCTCGTTTTCGCATCGAGCCTTGAAGCTTAGGAGCTGCTCGGCGGTATCAATCTTCTCTCGTTCAAGCAACCGGGTATCCTCAGTGAATACGTCCNNAAGCTTAGAAGCTGCTCGGCGGTATCGATCGTCTCTCGTTCGAGCAGCCGAGTGTCCTCTATGAATGCATCCAGTTTAGCCAGCTCCTCACGGAGCAGATAGTGCATGCGGTTGTTGGTAGAGGGATTTCCGTACTTTTGGTAGTGCCCAAACAGATAGAGATAATGACGGTGAAGTGCCACCAGTGAACCTCGCGCCCAAGACGGGAGCTTCTTCGGTGGAGTGAAGCTCGGGGCGCGATATTTGGGAACCGGTAGACGAGAGGAATGATTAGCGAGTAGGCGGTTGCGTATACCTTCCGGTGTATAGCTATCTCCGTAATTCCTGCCCAGTCGCAGATACCGCTCCTTGTGCGGCGGCCTTATGGAAATGTCCTTTCCCACCTTGTATTCATAACCCATTGTTTTTAGATTAGCGAAGAACTCCT
>DBCW01000141.1 GCA_002293265.1 Eggerthellales bacterium UBA948 | reverse complement strand
CCGGGCCAGTTGCCAACATATTGGTTGGTGCCGGTAAGAGCATTGAATAGGGTAGTCTTACCGGTGTTTGGATTGCCTGCTAAAGCGATCGTTGTAGCCATTGTTTGTCTAGTCCTCTCTTTTATACATCGCTCTTTTTAGTAATAATTTGCTACTTGCTTTACTAATAAAGTTAGATGTACCTAACACGTTTTCAAAACAAAAGCCCTTTTTCTGAAAGGGCCATTACTGCGTGGCATCGGGCTATGACATATCTCCCCATAGCTCGATCGAGCAATTTGCAGCTAAGCGCTAAGCAATCTGAATAAGCTTTGCCTCGGCTCTGCGAAGCGACAACTCGTAACCTCGAACTGTTACCTCTACCGGATCGCCTAAAGGCGCCAGTTTTCGTACAAATATGCTTGTTCCTTTGGTGATACCCATATCCATAAGTCTGCGCTTGATGGCGCTGTCGCCCTCCAGCTTGCTCACCGAGACTGTTTCACCGGTCTTAACAGTATCCAACGTCTTCATTTTCTTCCCATCTAGTCCAATATTTACCTAAATAACCAAGGCAAGTACCAATTTATTCATTGCGTAACCTTACTTGCAAGCAACAAATCGGTGTTTACCCAACTAAACCATGATCATCGCAGCAGCATCATGATTTACAGCTATGCGGCACCCCTTTATGCTAACGATTAGTCCACTGTCGACACGACTTATGACACGCACCCATTCACCGGGAATAAAACCAAGATTCTCCAGATGATGACGGATCTTAGAGCTGCCTAGAATGCGTCGTATCCTATACGAGTCGCAACCGACGACCTCTGTAAGTGCCATAATNNGCCTCCAGAAATGTTATACAAAACTTACTTAATAAGTTAGACCAGCATAACTACCAAAAGCGGCTTTGTCAATGATATATACCGATTATATTGCGCCAATTGCTACTTGGAGCAAAAAACCCATGCGGCAACATAGGCATCAGCAGTTGATCGGCGTTCGTTGCTTTTCGTCTTAAAGGTACCTGCCCTTTTTATACCCAAATATAAGTATTAGTGATTCGAATTTCCAATATATGCAAAATGAATGGCAAAATTGCCCATTATATACGCAAATAGTGGTATTATTTTCCAATGATGTGGACAAAGCTGCTTAAAGACAACTTTATATATGGTAAAGCATCAACAATAGATTCTCGCGTCATAAATGTAGTGATATTTTTTGGAGTAGTTTCAACAATCATCACCTTTATGATGCATGGCTTTGAATATGTTTCGCCTCTGGCTACTACGCTTATGTTGTTTTTTTGGATGACGGCGACAGCACTTATCTGCTTTGCAGCGTTATCACAGCGAGCAATTTTTGATCGCGAGAAAAAACGCGCTGATAATGCGATTCAAGAAATGAACCGTCTTATAGAGTTGAGAGTGGCAACAAATTCGGTTGCAATGATCTTATTGTCAGCTGATGCGAGCAAAGGTGACTCTCTGAAGAAAAGTCTCAAGATTCTTGCTGAGGGCTTCAAAGTGGATGACATACGAATATGGCGCTCTATCTCAGAAGATGAAGACAGCATCACAGTCTCGATGTTTGAATGTTATGTCGCTACCGACAATCAAGAAATTGAGTCCAAAGATTACACAATGGTTATGCCAAAGACTGAAGACGTGCGAAGGCTGCTAAGCAGCGAAACTAATATTATGGTCATATGCAAGAATGACCCTGATATACCAAAAGGCGCAAAGGCTCCGTTGAAGCACTTTAATATGGAATCTGCGGCAGTCGTTCCAATTATTACAAATGGTGAAATATGGGGATTTATAAGCTTTTCAGTTGAGGACTGCTCACTTAAGTTGGATGAAAATGAGGAAGTAGTTCTGCACTCAGCGGTAATGATCCTCTCGGCTTCGATAATCTTGCAACAAACTTTAAGTGATCTTGTTTCTGCACGTGAGCAGGCATTAATAGGGCTAAAAGCAAAAAGTGAGTTTTTGGCAAGCATGAGCCATGAAATTCGAACACCAATAAGTGCCATTATCGGCATGACAAATCTAGCTTTAGCTGATGGTGACCAGAGCGACAACAACATCAGACTTAACAAAATAAAAGAAGCTTCAATCCATCTGATGGGTGTGATCAACGATATCTTAGATATGTCTAAGATCGAGTCCGGTAAATTTACCCTTCACGCTAAACCATTTTTCACAAGACCACTTATTGACCGCACATTGTCGATAGTTAGATTTAGGGCTGAAGAACGTTATCAGACTCTAATAAACCACGTTGACCCACGGCTGCCCGAGCGTCTAATTGGAGATGAGCAACGCTTGGCACAAGTGATCATGAACTTGTTATCTAACGCTGTAAAGTTTACTCCCGAGGAGGGAACCATTGAGCTTGGATGCGAAGTAAAAAGCACTACCAAGAATTCTTGCAAGATCATGTTCTCGGTAAAAGACGACGGTATTGGCATAGACCCGGAGAAACAAGAAAAGCTTTTTGAATCGTTTGAGCAAGTTGATTCCGGCGCTACCAGGCGACACGGCGGAACAGGTCTCGGATTGGCGATTTCAAAAAGAATAGTTGATGGAATGGGCGGTACATTTACACTTGAGTCAAGCTTGGGTAAGGGTTCGACATTCAGTTTTATAGTAGAGTTGCCAGTTTATTCAGAAAATGGCTTCGATATAAATTATGAAGATGAGGCAGATAAAGAGATAAAGGCCATAAAGGATCTTATTGAGAAAAGAATGCTGGATCTATCTCACTACCAAGTTTTAGTTGTCGAGGACATAGACGTTAACTATGAAATCTTAAGCGCTCTTCTCGAGCCGACAGCGATAAAGCTTCACTGGGCTCAAGATGGCAAACAAGCGCTATTGCTATATGAAGAAAACCACGAGCAATATGACCTGGTGTTGATGGACTTGCAAATGCCGGAGATGAACGGTTTTGAAGCCACTAAAAACATTCGTAAAAGCGGCAAGCCCAATGCTACTAAAATCCCGATCATTGCAATGACTGCAAACGTTATGGATGATGACGTGGCCATGTGTTATCAAAGTGGCATGAACGGACATCTAAGTAAGCCACTGGACATTCTGCAATTAATAGGAGCGCTAAAATTCCATTTGAACATTAGCGCTCCTGAGTAAGATTGCAAAGCTACTTGCTTCTTAAAAACTCATCACCAGATGGTCGGTCAAATAGTAGTTGCCCTGATAATCTGCAACCGCAAAACCATACAAGTATTCACCGCTGGGAATATCGCCAACGGCCATAGTGGGTCTGTCTATAATTGTACGAGTTTCACTGGTTGCCCACGATGATCTGTCTCTTAAATGAGGTATATTAACAGCTTCAGCACCGCTAAGAGCTTGATTGTTGTAAAGCATGGCGAGTCTGTCACCATTTTTTATATCCAATATCTGCCTTGGTGCCATGTGCGAGTTCTCGTTTATCGGTATAGCGCCGATGATCCTGCCCGTTGGGCTATCTTTGTCCACCAAGATCTGCAGGTTAACATCGATATCATTCAATACGGCCGGGCTAACATAGCGAACATAATCTTCGCCTCTGTCGGCTTCGTATAAAACAGCCGGATCGTCATTAATTGTTGATATTCTGCCATTAAAATCAGCGCGGATTTGTCCGCTTTGCGTATCAATATTTGCTCTGCCGTCTCGATATACTTGTCGATAAGAATTATCCGGCTGCTTTTGCCACACGGAAAAAGCAGCTTTCCCGATGTTACCCATCTCCTCTGTTGGAACATTTATGCGAAAAGCACCCGAACCTCTTTGAGCGCCACTGCTTTCTTGAGTTGGGTTCTGTCTGGATACGCTGTTTAGGGGAGTCGTCGGGCTTGATGCCAGCGTAGTAACAAATTTATCAAGATACTCAGAGTATATAGGCGAAAATCCTGTGGCTTTATAGACCTCCATTGATTCCTTCAAGTATTCACGTTGATCATAAGGGAAAAATATCGACAGACCGTTGGCTATGTCATTATTTCGACTCTTGGTATTGTATAAAACTGCACTGCGAACAGCGCTCGCCAAAGCATTGCTTTCCGCTGAGTTTGTTTTACTAAACTGCTTGGCCATATCCATCATGTCAATAACATCATATTGATCACTGCTGTAATTTGGCGTGGCACCAAAATCCTTTGTATTATCCCGGTCTCGTGCTATTTCTTGGAAACTCAACTGCGAAAGATCAGCCGAGCGCACAAAAGCTTCAAGTGCACTAACTACATCCTTAGCTTTTTTCATATCCACCACCGATAAGGTGAGCAAATAATCTTGCATACCCTCATTCCTATAAAAATCTATAAAGCTCTCAGCTACAGCGCGGCCGATATCTTCGCCACTCATGCGGGGGTTAAGCCCAAGCGCGCTTAACCAGGCGTTGTAATCCCAACCTTTCCCGGGTTCATTTTCTTGCGATGCGATAAGGTAGTTTGAATATGGAGAGAGTTGCTGAGCAAACTCAATCTGAGCCATCATGCATGAGTCAAAACCAAGAAACTCCAAAGGTTGTTTGGCGATTTCTGAGGACTGAAAAGCATTCATGAAGTCAACTAAGTACAAAGATTGATTGAGGTCAAAGTTTTCGTCTTGTCCGTATCCATATATCGGACCTGCGCCATGATCCCACATCACCAGACCATATTTGTCTGCCGGGAAGTTTTGGTAGCTGTAGTTTATAAAATCAGTGAGTGTGGCCGGCAGCACCATGTTTTGTTGAGGTAGGCGCTGAAGTTCCTCCAGCCCGCTTTCTGTAACACGATAGCGCCCTATTGCATCTGCAGGAATTGTTGTGCCCATGTGCCAGGTTTTTGCACCTCCGGTTTGAACGATCACATTGATATCGCTTCGTGAATAGGTAGCAGAAATCATCTCCTCCAGGTCCATCGTAGCTAAGCCATCTTGGCTCTCAAGATTTGCCCCGTCGATGTATACCATGATCGTGTAAGCCGCTTTACCTGAATTTTGCGGACGAGATGTTTCGCCAAGACGTGAGTTATCGCTCGCAGCACAAGCAACCATGCTTAGGGTCAAAACTGCGGAGAGAATAAATACAAAAAAACGCTTCATAATTTGCCTCCCTAAGGCTTTTTACCGTTCGTAATGCCTCCTCAAGCTAATACGGACAGCTTGTGTACACTCTCCAGCCAAACCCCATAGTATTTGAACACTATTCGCAATATTAATGAATATATCTATTTAAGTCAATAAATATGCATATAAGCTATGTAGCTATAAAATAGCTTAACTTACAAACAAACAGTGCACAACTTTGATTGCAATCTACAATTTTATTTCTTGAAAGCTACCATCAAAAGCAGCATTGATATGGATTCCTAAACTAAATAGCAACGTGGTCAGCAGCAAAAGCCTAACTAGTGTAGAATCCTTAATGCCATAGTTGGCATCAATTTGATGCCCCTTTAGCTCAGGGGATAGAGCGTCTGCCTCCGGAGCAGAAGGTCGCTGGTTCGATTCCAGCAAGGGGCACCATATTGCGTAATCATATATGATGTATAGATAGAAAAAAGAGATAGGGAGGATTGATGGCAATCTACACACCTGAATACCAACCGAATGGTAATGAAGTAGCCGTTATCGAGACCAACAAAGGCGCAATCAGAGTGCAATTAGCAGGTAAAGATGCACCTATTCATGTAGGAAACTTTGTAGAGCTAGCGCAAAAGGGTTTTTATAACGGACTAAAATTCCATCGACACGAGCCTGGATTTGTCATACAGGGTGGTTGCCCTAATACTCGCGAGATGACAGCCGAGCAAGTTGCATCCGGAGGGGGATATCCACCGCCGGGAACCGGCAATCCGGGTTATTCGATAAAAGGGGAGTGGACAGTCAATCCAAACAATGAGCATAAAAACGGAACGCTTGCCATGGCGCGTTCACAAGCTCCTGACTCCGCAGGTTCACAATTCTATTTTTGTTTAGGACCTCAACCATTTCTCGATGGAAACTATACAGTTTTTGGTGATCCGATCGATCAGGAATCGATAGATGTCATTCATTCGCTGAGAAAAGGCGATGAGATACTATCCATTGCGATAGAGAACGGAAATTAGGGAGAGCTGAGGGCTCAAAAGTGAAAAGCACTATTTACGATCAGGCTACTGTAGCCTATAACAGCAAAGACTATTCGCAGGCACTAAAGCTCTTTTATCAATGCCTAAAAGAAGAGTGGAGCAGCTTTGGTCCGGGAGATGCCGGACTTGTTTATCATCGCATTGGCAATTGTCTGATAAAGATGCGTAATTTCAAAGAAGCTGCAGTCAGCTACCAAAAAGCTTTGCAAGATGTTGACTATACCGAGAAAACCAGCATTTATGTAAACCTCGGCACAACACTTAACGGCATTGGCAAATACGCAGAAGCGGTATCTTACTTCAGCAAAGCACTGGATGACGCATCATACACAACTCCGTATCGTGCTCATATGGGTCTAGGTAGCGCATATTCAAAACTGGGTAAACTTGTCGAGGCCGGCATAGCTTATCGTGATGCTGCGCTGGATGAAGGAAACCCCAACCCGGTCAAGGCGCTTTTTAACTTAGGCAGCACGTTTTCTCAACTGGATCGCCCTGATGATGCATCAGAGGCTTATTTAGCAATACTAGATTTTCGCGTAACAGGCGAAGACTTAAACAAGACTTTGGATCTTTTGGGTCAGGCTTATGTTGCTGGTGGGCACTATCAGGAAGGTCTAAGCACTTTTGAAGAGGCCTTGAGTCACGAACGTTTTGTCCTTACGCCGGAAGGCGAGAGTAGTCACCAAAAGGCAAAAATGGCGCTGGGGATAGGAAGCACTACAGTTGCTGCCACACCTCCACCTCCTGTTTATGAAGAAGATGATTTCTCCGGGTTTGATAGGCAGGTGCATCCAAATTACGACTCACGTGAGCAATCCGGACCACTAGATTTTAACGAAGACGATGGTTACGGTGGCGGCAATGTTCCAAATGCCGGCGATACAGGATTTTTTACCTTGAGCGACGATGACCTCATTGAGACCGGAAAAGAGCGCCTAAGAAAAGAGCGGAAACTTAGAAATACCGGTCTTAAGGTTTTGCTTATCATCATCATTGTGCTTATATTGGCGCTCGGTGGCGCTGTAATTGCTTACACACAAGGTATAGGCTTTCCAACTAACGAGGCAGTTGTTACAGACTTCTTTAAGGCGTATGCCGCAAACGACCCAAAATACACTGATTATTGGGTAGACAGTTCTGATGTAGATAAAGACACCTTAGATCAAATGCTCGATCGAGTCGCGCAATCAGATAGTATCACGATCTTGGGATCCGAAGCGTCTATGACCGAGTCACATATGCTTGTTGACGTAAAACTTGCCCAAGGCGGTACTGTGCATTATCGCGTTGATCTGGCAAGAGATGTTATTAGCTGGAAAATTAGCGGCATCGAAATCATCTTTGCCTCAAGTTATGACCCCGAGGCTTGAGGTTTGAAGCTCAAGCTTAAAGCGTAAAAAGCTTTAATTGTGTAAAATATCGTGCGACCGATTTTATTTGGTCGCACGATTAAAATTATCTGCGTTATCTAAAGTATTGATAGTTTTTCAAACTGTCTATGTGTAAGAACCAATGAAAGGAACCAAATGTCACAAAAAACCTACCTAATGCTTAAGCCTGATGCTGTACGCAACGGACATATCGGAGAGATTATCGCCCGTTTTGAACGTGTAGGCTTGACTATAGAAAAACTTGAACTAGCTAACGTTACCTCTGAGCAGGCTGCGCAAAACTACGCCGAGCACGAGGGCAAACCATTTTACAATGGTCTAATCGAATACATCACGTCCGGTCCGGTTGTAAAGATGGTAGTAAGCGGGTCAGACGCAGTGGTAATTGCTCGTAAATTGATGGGCGCAACAAACCCTAAAGACGCTGCACCGGGCACGATTCGTGGCGATTTTGGTTTGGTTATGGACGAAAACGTAATACACGGATCGGACTCACCGGAGTCTGCCGAGCGTGAGATAGGCATCTTTTTTCCGGCATAGGGCGTGTCAAGCCCTAAAATACGCGATTATGGATAATTGAAGAGGCTGAGTAATTAAGCTAATGATTCATTATGCCTTGTCGCATGTGATAGAATTACTGTTTGGCAATTATTTAGTTCTAAGGCTTCTACCCCGAGTATTCAAGGGAGAAATGGGCGACTATGTCGTTTTTTGATAATCTTTTCAGCCAGTGGAGTTGTGATATGGCAATCGACCTTGGCACAGCCAACACCTGCGTCTANNGCCAATACAGTCGTTGCCGTAGCGGGTAGGGGTATAGTATTGATGGAGCCGTCGGTGGTCGCTATAGACACCGACGCCAATCGTGTGCTTTCTGTTGGTAAGGAAGCCCGTGAGATGATCGGTCGTAATCCGGGAAACATATCCGTTGAACTACCACTGTCTGACGGTGTAATTGCTGACTATGATGTGACAGAAGCCATGCTTTCGTACTTCATCAAAAAAGCAAACCCAAAGACCAGAATATGGCAACCAAAGCCGCGTATAGTCATCTGTATTCCCTGCGGAGTTACATCTGTGGAGAAGCGTGCGGTTTATGAGGCAACTATTCAGGCCGGGGCGCGACAAGCATACTTGATTGAAGAGCCTATGGCTGCAGCTATCGGTGCCGGACTTCCCGTTGAGGAGCCCACAGGATCTATGGTTGTAGACATCGGTGGTGGTACCACAGAGATCGCTGTTATCTCACTCGGTGGTATCGTCACGTATCGCTCGCTACGTATTGCCGGTAATGAGTTTGATGAATCAGTTGCTAGGCATATCCGCGAAGTCTATGGATTAAACATTGGTGTGAGAACCGCCGAAGACATTAAGATCTCCATAGGTTCTGCCATGCCGATTGCCAACGGCGAGCTGGATATGGAGATATCAGGGCGCGATCTGACAACCAACTTACCAAGAAGCGAGACTATTCAGTCCGAAGATGTACGTGAAGGTATCAAAGCACCACTACAAGACATTTTGATCGCGATCAAAGAAACGTTCTTAGAGACCGATCCGGATCTTGCAGCCGATATTATCCGCAACGGTATTTTGCTTACCGGCGGTGGCGGACAGCTAAAGATGCTCGACACATTTTTAACGCGCGAGCTTGGCGTGCCGGTAATGATGTCGGATACCGCTATGACAAATGTTGTAGTTGGCTGCGCTAGGGCACTCGAAAACCCTGCCGCTTTGCAACGCTCGTACACACAAAGATAAGGAAGGCCCGCCAAAGCAGTGGCGATCAATCCAAACAAACCAAGAAAGCTGCCAGGGGGCATTCTAGTTTTTGTCCTCAGCATATTATCGATAGTATTGATGACCGCTTGGGCCGGGGAAGGTGCAAGCGGTACCTTGCATGCGGTGCGCTCAGGTGTAGAAACGGTAACCGCGCCAATTAAAAACATCGGCGCGGTAGTGGGTACACCTTTTAGAGCGGTCGGAGATTTTATTGCCGGCGTTACTACGTCTTCTGAAAGTGTCGATGAGTTGCGCGCTCAAAACGAACTGCTGCGCTCGCAGATTATTCGTATGGAGGAGTACCGACAAGAAAACGAGCGTTTGTCGGCACTACTGGATTTAAAAGACGCTTATCAGCTGGAGTCATCAGCTGCCCGTGTCATCGCCACAGAACCCGATTCGTGGAACCGAGTGATTACAATAAATAAAGGCAGCGAATCCGGTTTTAGTGTTGGTATGCCGGTAATGAGTCCTAATGGGCTTTTAGGCCAAATCGAGCGAGTAAGCCCCAATAGTTCAGAGGTGCGATTGATAACTGACCAAAAGAGTGGCGTCTCAGTATTTGTTCAGGAAAATCGTGCTGAGGGTATCTTGAGCGGATCGGTTGACGGCATTTTATATCTCCAATTTATCGGTACAGAAATTGAAGTAAATGTTGGCGACAAAATAACTACCTCGGGCTCCGGCGGGATTTATCCAAAAGGTATTCCGATCGGGGAAGTTTTGTCCGTAGAGCAAGCTCCGGCAGATGTATATAAGACGATAATTGTTGCTCCGATATCCAAGGTTTCAACGTACGAAGAAGTATTGGTGATTACCGGGTCTGAAGACGCAATAGTTACAACTGATGATACGCAAAGCAACCAAGAAAGCGGCGAGGGTAATGCAGGTGCCAACGGTGCGACCGATTCTTCCGATGGCGCGTCAGGCGACGGTGCTGCAGACAATACGTCCGGTGATGGTACGAACGCACCCGAAGGAGCTGAATAAATTATGAATCCGGCTTCTCAGCAAGTAAGACCATCTTTTACGATCATCGGCTCACTTATTGCCGTTCTTTTGCAATTAATGTTGGCACCCAGTATTGCACTTTTTGAGATCGCGCCAAATTTCATCTTATGCTTTGCAGTTGTAAACGCTATGTTCTCCGGAGAAATCCGGTCGACAATAGCAGGTTTCATTTTGGGCTTGGCATACGACTTTATCGCGCAAGGAGCACTTGGTGCAATGACTTTGGTGCTTACGATCTTGTCGTATGGCGTGAGCTCACTTAATAAAGAGGCAATATCGATAAGCTGGACGGTGCAGGCATTTTTCTTGCTGATTTCAGCTTTTTTGGGCGAAATATTTTTTGCGGCCGAGCTTTCCATAATCGGTCAAGATAACGACTTTATTCGGTCGGTGGGAATGCGAGTTATTCCGGTCACCATATATAGTGGGCTAATTGGTCTAATTGTGTTTTTGGTGATGAGCCGCATAAAAACAAAGAAACGACCGGAGCTGCTTCGGAGTAAACTCAAGTAATGGACAACTATACACTGATAATCGTAATTGCAATTGCTGCCTTTGTTATTGCACTGGTAGTACTTTCAGTAGTTTATCTGAAAGGTCGCCGAAAGGATCAAGGCGTAATAAAGCCCAGCTTTGGTCGTCATTCTTTGCCGCAAGGTGTTGGTATAGATGAGGTTCGCAAACCCATCTTTGCAGAGCGAAAAGAAGAAGTGGAGGGGCGCGGACGCCTATATGCTTTTGGTATTTTCATTGCCGCGGTCTTTGGCACAATAGCTGTGCGGCTTTGGTCGTTGCAGCTGATGTCCGGAGATACTTACACAGCAGAAGCCGCCAAGCAGTCAACTGCAGAAACTCCCATGGTTGCTACTCGTGGAAGAATACTTGATCGCAACGGTAATGTGCTTGTTGGCAATCAACCAACACTGAGGATTATGGCACCAAAATCCGTTGTCGATAATCCCATAGTTGTGCAGATGCTTGCTTTAATCCTTGGTATCCCAAAAGGAATAATTCGTAAAAACTTACTCGATGACAATCAAGGCGCTCAGTCTAATCGCCTGGTTGCCGACGAAGTGCCGATGAATGTAGTAGCATTTATCAAAGAGCACCCACAGCTATTTACAGATGTTGAGATTGTCGAGCGAAACATACGTGTTTATCCTAACGGCAATGCCGGAGCACATATTTTAGGATATATCGGTCCGGTAACAAAGGCTGAAATGGCTATCCCCGGCCGAATAAGCTATTCCGGAGGTGATCTCATCGGTAAAGACGGAGCTGAGTTAGCCTTTGAGAACTTGCTCCAAGGCACCAAGGGCACCAGGACTTACAGGCAAGACGTGGATGGTAATCCGCTGTATCTAATTTCTGAAGCACCGCCAAAAAATGGGGCCGATGTACGGTTGACTATCGACATAAATATCCAAAAAGCTACCGACCGGATTTTGTCAGATATTATCCACTCGGCTCAAACACATGGTTTTTCTTACGCCGATGCCGGTGCTTTGGTTTGTATCGACATCGAAGACGGCGGTATTTTGGCTTCATCCAGCTATCCGACATTTGATCCGGCTCAGCTGGCAAACACTGCCGATGAAGATGTTTGGGCAGCATTGCTCGATGAAAACGCAAAACAGCCCCTGTTTAACAGGGTGCTTTCCGGTGAATACCCTGCTGCATCTACGTTTAAAGCTTTTACAGGACTTGCGGGATTACAGCACGGCGTTGTTGTTGGCGATACTCACCACAATTGCACAGGTCTTTGGCACTATGATGAGACCGACGAAAGATGGCCGCAACGATGTTGGATACATCCAAGCGGGCACGGGTATCTTGGGCTGGAAGAAGCTATCAATCAATCGTGCGACGTGTTTTTTTACAACATTGGAGCCGGCTTTTATAATAAATGGGCAAATCAGTTTGAAAACGCGCGCACTGACCTTATGCAGGATTACTTAAAGTCTTGGGGTTTTGGTGAGCGAACCGGTATCGAATTAAGTGGGGAATCCAGAGGCAGAATTCCCTCGCATACGTGGAAAAAAGAGACATGGCCGGATGAGCCGGAGCGTACTCAGTGGAATCCGGGTGACATGAGTAACATGAGCATTGGTCAAGGCGACATTTTAGTAACGCCTTTACAAATTGCTAATGGTTACGCAGGAATTGCACGCCAAAAGATGCTAAAACCGCACGTTTTGCATTCGGTGCTTAATAGCGAAGGGCAAGAGACGGTAACATACAAGTCTGTAGAAAGCGACCTCAAGCCGGAGTTTGACGAATACTTCATTTCACGAATTAAAGATGGTCTCAGACGTGTTGCAGTAAGAATGGGTGGAAAGTTTAACGAGCTTCCGGTTAATGTGTCCGGAAAATCCGGTACTGCCGAGGTTGCATCGGCAAATGCGGAGTTTAATTGGTTTGCAGCGTATGCGCCTATGGAAGAACCAAAATACTGTGTGGCTTGTTTGATAGAACAAGGTGGCGATGGATCCAATGCAGCTCTTTTGGGTGTGCAACATACTCTTGCCGCAATTTATGGTGTAGATCTCGGCGAGATTGTTGTAGAAAGTGCTGTTAGGGAGCGTTAGATGCCGGTATTGCCAAAAATAGAGGTGCCCAAGGGCTTTGCAACTGAGAAATCGCTCAAGAACTCTGTTATACGCTTCTTTGGCATCGTTAACGTGCCGCTTATTCTCAGTGCGGCTGCAGTTACAGCTTTTGGGCTGCTTATCGTTTATAGCGCAACTTTTGATCATGTGGATTTTAGCTTTAGCAGACAAGCATCAGGTGTGGGCATAGGGCTTGTACTGCTATTGATTCTTTGGCGTATCGATTACCATCGTTTTGCCGACTGGGTAATACCACTTTTAGTGATCGACTTCATATTGCTGTTTATGCCGTTGCTGCCATTTATCGGACACGAAGTTAATGGTGCCAGAAGTTGGGTGCTTATATTTGGTCAGACGTATCAACCGGCAGAGCTCGCCAAGATTCTCACAATCATTATAATGGCTGCTTTGGTGTCTAAATACCGAGGAAAATTACACTCCGGTAAGGATTACGCAAAGTGTTTAGGCATAATACTTGCGCTGCTTGTGGCAATTATGCTTCAGCCGGACTTTGGTACCGGCATGGTGATCTTTGTAATTGGATTTGTGATTCTTTTGACCGGCGGTGCTCACTGGAAGTGGCTACTAATAACAGTTTTAGCAATTATCTTTTTTATAGCAGTTGTTTTTTCCCTTGATCCTATTGTTGATGATCTTTTCGGTCGCGATATGCTGCTAAAGGATTATCAGATCAATCGCTTGCTTGTGTTTATGGATGAGACCAGAGATCCTACCGGTGCCGGTTGGAATCTAAAGCAAGCCAAGATCGCAATTGGATCCGGGGGCATGTTTGGTATGGGTTTTATGCAGGGATCTCAATCAGGGCTTGGATTTTTGCCCGAGGCACCAACTGACTTTATCTTCTGCGTACTTGCTGAGGAGTTGGGCTTTGTTGGCGCAGCAACATTACTATTGCTCTTTACGGCACTCATTGCCGTATGTTTTTGGATCGCTTTTAAAGCCGATGACCCATTTGGCACTTTGATTGTTATGGGTTGCATCGGCATGTGGGTTTTTCAGATAATAGAAAATATCGGAATGACATGTGGAATGATGCCGATCACGGGAATTCCACTGCCGTTTGTAAGTTATGGATCTTCGTCAATGATTACCAATTATATGGCTTTAGGTCTTATACTATCTATATGGGCACATAGATATACGCCGGACAAGCCCAAAAGAAAGCCGAGGTAGAGTTTCTTGAGTCCAAAAAAGAAAGCAAAGTTCAAGCTTCCCATTAGCCCCAAAGCATTGCTTGACACAATAGGGTATGCAGAAAAGCAAAGTGAACAACCGGTGAACGTTGCTGTTTTTGTGGATATTTCACTAGGCCACAAAATGATGAGTTACGCCAAGGAGGCGTTTCGTCCGGATCACACAAGTGTTTCAATCACGGTTTTGCCGTATTTTGATGAGCCGCTTCATTTTGAGCTGCAAAGCGATCTGGTGATAATTTTTGCTAACGAGGCACCAAACACCGGTCGCATCTTGAATCTGGCTTATCGTGAGCAGGTACAGGCAGTGGTGGCAACTCTCAGACCTAATTTGGTGCAAGAGATTGCTCGCGAAAACTACAACGAAATCGATCTCAGATCAATAATCAGACCCTTAAAACTAACACTTAGGGGCAAAGAGCTTTATGCTCATATGTTTGATGAGCTGGGCGGCTGGATTGTCCGTCATATGGGAGACTCAAAGACCTCTTTAGCGCGTGCTTTTAAGTTCGTTCGCGAACACTTTGTTCGCGATGTCATCATGGCAACATCGTTACAAAATGCCGCAATTGCTGCTGTATTTTTCTTACCGGGAGCAGACATGCCGCTGCTCACCCTTAATCAAGCTAAGATGTTTTTAAAGATAGCTGCGGCTTACGGCGCGGAGTTGGATAATGAACGACTCAAAGAGCTTGCAGTTTTACTGGCAAGCGGTTTTGGACTTAGGGCGGTATCTCGTAAACTGGTAGGCCTGGTGCCCATGTTTGGTTGGGCAATGCGCGGCAGTGTAGGTTATGGCGGTACATACGCGCTGGGAAATGCGGCTAAAGTGTACTTTGAAGGTGAAGGTGACTTTGCAAAGATCGCTGAAAACCTAAAGACCGATGCACAGCAAGTGGTTAAAAAACGTGGCAGGCTGCAAAATTGAAAAAAACCGAATCTGTTTGGCCGCTAATTGAGCCACACTTAACAAAGGTAGAGCGCCCCTCACGCTATATTAACCACGAATACAATGCCTATTCAGGTTCTCCTCGTCAAACAAATGACCACTCCTGCCATACCGACAACCACCTCAGTCATACCCGCGACTCTCTCTGTCATTCCCGCGCAGGCGGGAATCCATCCGAACACTCACGATATCGCGCAGCCTTTTTATACCCGGACACCTATGAGATAGGACAATCGAACGCAGCAATTGCGATACTATATCAACTGGTAAACACTCACGAAGGCTGCAGTGCCGAGCGCGTATTCTTGCCCTGGTTAGACATGATCGATGTGATGCGCAAACATGACATCCCGCTATTTGCTTTAGAATCTGCCACACCTGTAGCAGGCTTTGACATGTTTGGAATTACACTGCCACACACGCTTGCAGCCACCAATATCCTTGAGGCAATAGACCTAGCAGGTATTCCGATAAAAAGCTGTGACAGAACTTTGGAACACCCATTAGTGGTTGGTGGAGGACCGGAAGCTTTTAATCCTGAACCACTGAGCAGCTTCTTTGATGCTTTCATGATAGGGGAGGGCGAAGAAGTATTGCTGGAGTTTGTAGATACACATCGCAGATGTTTAGACCAACGAATGTCTAAAGCTGAGCTGCTGTTAGAATTATCAAAAATTGAAGGAGTTTATATACCTTCATTGTATAAGCTTGACCACAACGCATTGCGTCCAAAAGATGAAAGCATCCCTACGCGCATCAACAAACGTGTGATAAAAGACTTCGATAAACTACCACCGGTTACAGACCCGATAGTACCTTTCGCTGAGGTCGCACACGACAGACTAACCATAGAGCTTTTGCGCGGTTGCACTCGCGGATGTCGCTTTTGCCAAGCCGGAATGATCTATAGACCGGTGCGTGAACGCAGCGCCGACATGATTATCGACAGCGTAGCTCGCGGACTTGCTTGCACCGGCTTTGATGAAGTAAGCCTGGTGTCTTTATCAAGCACCGATCACTCGCAGATAGAGCAGATACTAAAGCGCCTTCACCGCATGCTTTCGGGCACAGGCGTGGGTATTAGCTTGCCCTCACAACGCCTAGATGCTTTTGGTATAGACATGGCCAGATTGGTGGCAGGGGAGAAAAAGACCGGGCTAACTTTCGCACCGGAGGCAGGCACACAACGCCTGCGCGATATCATCAATAAAAATGTCACCGAGAAAAACCTGATCGATGCAGTGGAGCAAGCTTATGCTGCCGGCTGGCGCAGATGCAAGCTGTATTTCATGATCGGTCTTCCGGGCGAGACAGACGAAGACATTATTGGCATTGCAGAACTGGCAAACCGTGCATATGCTGCGGCTAAAGATTCAGTGCCTGATGGACAACGCGGAAACGTGCGTATGACTGTAAGTGTTGCAGTTTTTGTGCCCAAGTCGCATACACCATTTCAGTGGGGCGGGCAGATTGCACGCGAAGAGATAGATAGGCGCATAACGGTGCTCAGAAATGCCAAGATGCATAAAGGCATAGATTTAAGTTGGCATGATCCGGCAACATCTCGCATTGAAGCGGCAATATCTCGTGCAGGGCGAGAAGCCTCTACTCTAATAGAGGAAGTATGGAGGCAGGGAGCAAAATTTGATGCTTGGAGCGAGCGTTTTAACGAATTGTTGTGGGAAAATGCGGCTGATGCTGTCGGTCTGGATATCTCTGCCATGGCTGAGAGAAACTACTCAATAGAAGAGCCGCTGCCTTGGGATCACATTTCATGTGGTGTTTCCAAAAAATTCTTAGCCAAAGAATACGATCGTTCCTTGGCAATCGAAACAAGCACAGACTGCTCATTTGATAGATGTATTGCTTGCGGCGTCTGCACAGATCTTGATGTAGACATAAAGCTAGGTGGTGAGAGTCGTGCCTGATCCGCTATTTAGATTGCGCATCAACTTTCAAAAACACGATCGCCTAAGTCTTCTATCTCACCTGGAGTTAGTAAGGGCGATGGAGCGCATAATCAGACGTGCTCAATTGCCATATGCTGTAAGCCAAGGTTTCAACGCGCATATGCGTCACGCGCCGGGCCCGGCACTTCCGGTTGGAACATCCGGCTTAAACGAGTTTTTTGACGTATGGACTACCGAATATGTCACACCAAAAGAAGTGCTGGCTCGTCTAAGAGCTGCTAGTGTGGTAGGTGTTCGTATGCTGGGCGTTAAATATGTGCCAGCCAACCTCAGAGGTTTGCAAGCAACCCATGTTCACGAGGAATATGAGATGGTTTTGTCTATCGCAGGTGGTGTAGATGAGACTATGGCTGCAAAAATAAATACTTTACTTAATGACTTGATCGCTACAGGCGAGCTAAAAGTAGTCCGCAAGAAAAAGGCAAAGATATATGATCTAAAGTCTGCCGTTGAGACAGCTCCAAATGTTTCTCTTGTACACGGAGCAACAAATGGGGAAAGCAATATCATGATCAAGCTAAATCTTAGATCGTCAGATCAAGGTTCAGTTAAGCCGGAGTTACTGGTCATGGAGGCATTAGGCAATGAAAGCCCATTAATGATCAAATCAATAACTCGCACCAATCTGTATAGCGACGAGGACTAGCAGAACGTGGCAGGAGTACGCATAGATATTTGCGCAGTAGGAAAGCTTAAAGAAGACTATTGGGTAAAAGCTTGCGAAGAATATCTTAAGCGCCTCAGCAGATATGCAAAAGTGCAGGTAATAGAAGTACCGGACGGCAGCGCAAAGAGTGACAAGGATATTGAAGCAGTACTGCAAGAAGAGGCAGAGTCCATAAAAAAACGTCTGGCATCCTCCACATTTGCAATAGTCATGGATCAAAGCGGCAATCAGCTTACAAGCGAACAACTTGCAGCCGAATTAGACAAGTTGCAGACGCATGGAAACTCTCACATAAGCTTCATAATAGGCGGATCATGGGGACTTGATGCTGCGTTGAAAAAACAAGCAAACATGACCATATCACTAGGCGCCATAACTTTGCCCCATAACCTAGCCAGGGTAGTACTACTGGAACAAATCTACAGAAGCTTCAAAATAACCAACGGCGAACCATATCATAAGTAAGACACCTCAAACAAAAGCACCAAGATAAGCTTATGCAAGCGTGACCACGGATTAAAACCATTTAGTAAAGGAAAAACAGTAGAAAGTTTTTTAAGCGGCTGTAGCTTCTTAATGCTATTATGAATACTCCACTTCGTCTTGAGCAGTCATGATCTTGGGGTAGTTCCGGCTCTTCGAAGTGATTTGTCATTTTGCATTTATACTGGTGTTAATTCGATGCAATACAATTTCAATCGAAAATACCTAATTATGTAAATAGGACAAAACTAATTCCGAGCAATAAAGGAGTGTAAATGTCAGAAAAAGATGCCTTGACATCAATTGAGCAGATACGCGCTGACATCGACGAGATCGATGAGCAGCTGGTATTGCTCTTAAATGAACGCGCCAAACAGGCTTTGGCGATCAGAAATCTGAAGCCAGAGGCGAAAATGGGTCTTTTTGATCCTCGCCGTGAAGAAGAGATTTTTGACAAGATCTCAGAGCTAAACGAAGGACCACTTTACAGCGATGACCTCCGCGCCATCTATGCGACCATTTTAAAGGTCAGTAAGGAGATGCACGGATGAGTTACGTTCCCTATCACGAGCCAAACACAATCACCATGTTTGCCGGCCCTTGTTCTATAGAAAGCGCCAAGCAATTAGACGAAGTTGGAGCCGCTTTAAGCGATCTGGGTTTAAGCTGGATACGTGGCGGTGCTTTTAAGCCTCGCACCAGCCCTTATTCATTCCAAGGCTTAGGCGAAGAAGGTTTAAAGATCATGTCTGATGTGGGTGAGAAGTATGGTCTCAAGACTCTTACCGAAATCGTAGATACTGCACACATCGACATGGTGATGTCATACATTAGCGCACTGCAAATTGGCACACGCAACATGGCAAACTTTGAGCTGCTCAAAGCTGTTGGAGCTGCAACCGCCGAAAATCATAAACCGGTTTTATTCAAACGCGGCATGGCGGCAACAATTGATGAGTGGCTTTCTGCTGTGGAGTACCTAACTGTTGGCGGCAATCCCAACGTCATGCTTTGTGAGCGCGGACTACGTACTTTTGAGACATCAACACGCTTTACGCTGGACATCTCAGCGGTGCCGGTTGTGCACAAGCGGTCACTCTTTCCGATATGCGTTGATGTATCTCATCCGGCAGGACAAGTAGACTTAGTGCCATCGCTGGCTAAGGCAGCAATAGCAGCCGGCTGCGACGCGCTGATGATAGAGATTCATCCCAATCCGCCAAAAGCAAAATCTGACGCATCACAGCAACTTACTTTGCCTGATTTTGCCGAGTTACTCGAGGAGCTTAAGGCTGTGGCAGCAGCAGTTGGGAAAACGATCGTCTGATGCAATTGAGTTTATACGATGATCCACAAAGCAGCGCGCAAGCAATTAATCGGTACTTCCCTGAGGGGGTTCGTCCAAATTCAATAAACCTGGATGAACTTAATAACGAACAACGAGCGGCCGTTCTTTGCACAGAAGGGCCGCTTCTGGTACTGGCAGGTGCCGGTAGTGGCAAAACGCGCGTGCTAACCTACCGCATAGCTCACATTATCGAGAACCTTCGGGTTTCTCCATATCAAATACTGGCTATAACATTTACAAATAAGGCAGCAGCTGAGATGCGCGAGCGCTTAAACAAGGTGCTTACGGGTGGGATGCGCGGTATGTGGGTAGCCACTTTTCATGCGATGTGTGTGCGTATGCTTAGACAGGATGCCGATAAGCTCGGTTACACAAAAAACTTTACGATTTATGACGACGATGACTCCAAGCGCTTGATGAAAAGCATTTACAACGACCTGAATATTGAACCTAAGCAGTATCCTATCAATAGTATTCGGGAGCGCATCTCTAAGGCCAAAAACGACCTCAAAACCGCTGTGACATATGAGGCATCGGCCTCAAACGCCTACGAGCGACTGATTGCGCGCGTCTACACAACATTGCAAGAACGCCTGAAGCGTGCAGATGCAATGGATTTTGATGACCTGCTTGTTAATACTTGGATACTATTAAGTAAAAACGAAGAAGTGCTTAAGGCTTATCAAAACCGCTTTCGTTATATCCATATTGATGAGTACCAAGACACCAATGGCGCTCAATATGCAATCGCGCAGCTTTTGGCTGCGGCTCATCACAACATAATGGTTGTTGGTGACGATGACCAATCCATCTATTCGTGGCGTGGCGCAAATATCCGCAATATTTTAGAGTTCGAGCGCGACTACTCAGAAACTACTGTTATCAAGTTGGAGCAAAATTATCGCTCAACAAAGACAATTCTGGAGGCTGCCAACGCTGTTATTGCCAACAATACCAGACGCAAAAGCAAGCGACTATTTACCGATGGCGCAAAAGGCGACAAGATTGCACTTTATCAGGCTTTTGATGAGCGTGACGAAGGCAGATGGATAGCATCAGAGATCGAGCGCTTGCGCAGAGGTGGTCGCACATACAACGACTTTGCGCTTTTTTATCGCACCAATGCTCAGTCGCGCATTCTTGAAGATATGTTACTTAGNNCTTAGAGCCGGTATTCCATACAGGATCGTCGGCGGTACTCGCTTTTTTGATCGAGCCGAGATCCGTGATGTAATGGCCTACTTAAAGCTTGTCGTCAATACGGCAGATGATGTTGCTGCCAAGCGAATAATAAATGTGCCTAAACGAGGCATAGGCAAAACCAGCATTGAAAAGATCGAGGATATTGCGCGCAGGGAAAACACAACATTTTTTGATGCTTTAGAATTGTCACTTAGTGGCGAAGAGATCAGCGGCAAGACCCTAGATTCTATTGCTAAGTTTGTACAACTCATTAAAGACGCTCAACACTACGCCGGTAATTTACGCGAAATCGTGGAGATGATCGTATCCAAGACCGGCATGATAGAAGCCTTGCTGGCCGATCACACCGATGAAGCACGCGGTCGCGTGGAAAACATCCAAGAGTTCTTTGGTGTAGCCGAGGAGTTTGAACAAACCCACGAGGACAGTGACTTGGAAGAAGCGTATGAAGAAGCTCTGTCTGTCACCGCCGAAACTCCAACCGGTGCCTCGGAGGCTTCCCCTGTCACCGCTGCAACTCCCTCTGTCACCACCGCAACCCCCTCCATAAACCTCGAAACCCCTTCTGCCACCACCGTGACCCCCTCTGTAAACCCCACAACCTCCTCTGTAAACCCCGCAACCCCCTTTGTCATTCCCGCGACCCCATCTGTCATTCCCGCGCAGGCGGGAATCCATAGCAACGACCCCGTAACGATAGACACCATGCTAATCCGCTTCATGGAATGGCTGGCACTTCGAAGCGATTTGGACACGATCATAGCCGGAGAAGACTTTCTCACTATGATGACCATCCACTCTGCAAAAGGTTTGGAGTTCCCGGTAGTTTTTATTGCCGGTATGGAAGAGTCACTTTTTCCACACATAGCGTCCTCAGAAGACTCAGAGCAGTTGGAGGAGGAGCGCAGGTTGGCATACGTTGCAATAACCCGCGCACGCGAGCTTCTCCATATTACTCATGCACAAGCCAGGAACATCTTTGGTTACACGCAGGTAAATCCGCGTTCAAGATTTGTCGCTGAGATACCTACAGAGTTCATAAAGCCATCCGGTGTAGGGTCATCGGGATACCAAGGCGTTGGTTATGAAAAACGCGGTGACAGACACGGGCAATTTGGTACAGGATCGTTTACCGAACGCGACACCGGTAGAGTATTTGGTCAAGGTGGTTTAAGCGCAGCAAGTAAGCGAGATGCAGACCAAGCCCACAAAGAGCAGCTGAAAAAGGAACGCGAAGCCCAAGTGTTTAAGGTTGGTGATGATGTAGATCACAAGACCTTTGGACGCGGCAAGATTGTGAACGTAGACGGCGACGTCTTACACATCAAGTTCACAAAAGTAAGAGAAACAAAAAAACTGCTCAAAGGCTACGCACCAATTGTTAAAATAACACCATAACGGCCAATCAAGGAGTTTTGATGTTATCCGCCAAACGCATTCTCATCATCGAAGACGATGCCGACATAAATAATATCGTGGCAACTTTTCTCACAAAGCATGGTGCACAGTGCACACAAGCTTACTCCGGTAGCGAAGCGAATTTGCTGCTAAGCACAATGGCGGATGCGTCCGAAAATAGGTCACAGTTTGATCTGATAATCACAGATTTAGCGCTGCCCGGACTTACAGGAGATCAGCTTGTTGCTGTGATAAGAAGCAAAAATGATACGCCGATCATTGTAGTGTCAGCAAAAGATGCTCCTGCTGAAAAACTGGCTCTATTTGGACTTGGCGTAGATGATTACCTGATTAAGCCCTTTGATCTTGAAGAGTTGTTGGCTCGTGTTTTGGTTCAACTCAGGCATGTGTCTAAACGCTCAGACAATACAGAAATATCAAGATATCATCTCTCTCATGATCAAAACTCAACCTTGGTTTTTAAAGACTGGGAGATAAACCCGGATTCTCGGCAATTTAGCGTTAGAGGCAAAAGCGTAAAAGTAACTCGCACAGAATTCAACATACTTGAGGCACTGATGCGGCGACCAAGCAAGGTCTACACCAAACAAGAACTCTTTGAAATTGCGTGGCAGGAAGAGTCCTTTGTTGAGGAAAAAGCTATAAATGTCCATGTAAGTAACATTCGCAGTAAATTAAAAAGCACAGAAACCGATTCTTATATAGAGACTGTTTGGGGCATAGGGTTTAAACTTGCAGATTGAAAGTTAATAAGAGTTAAAGTTAATAAGGAAAAGAATTGAGCTAAACTCGCGCTAATACACGCGAAAGTTAACCAAATCGCCGTAAAAGAGTGTGCAGAGGTTGACTTTCGCGTGTATAAGCAAACTAAAACCTTAATACTTTCTTTAAGTTTTGCTGGCACTTAATAAATGCTTCTTTCCTATTGTAAGTATCATCAAAAGATACGACATGATTGGAGACGTGCAATGAACATAGTCGAAACGCATATGCTTAGCAAGCGCTATGGTGCAAAAGCGGCTGTTACTGCCTTTAATATGCAGGTTCATAGCGGAGATATCTACGGCTTTGTTGGTCGCAACGGAGCCGGAAAATCTACAGTTATGAAAATGCTGTCAGGACTAGCTACCCCAACAAGCGGGGAGATCAAGCTTTTTAACAAATCCATAAGACATGCGTCGGGTGAACAAAAACTGGGTATACTTATCGAGAATCCCGGTCTTTATCCAAGCATGAGTGCCTATGACAACCTAATGCTAAAATGTTTATGTGCAGGCACTGTAAATCCCAAAAAGACCACAAATCAACTCTTGGACTTTGTGGGACTTGCAAATGTGGACAAAAAACAATCAAAGCACTTTTCTATGGGCATGAAGCAACGTTTAGGACTGGCGCTTGCCCTTGTAGGTGATCCACAGTTATTGCTGCTCGATGAGCCACTTAATGGGCTTGACCCCGAGGGGGTTCGAGAGATAAGGCAGCTCATAATTAAGCTCAACGAGGAACACGGTCTTACAGTTATCATCAGTTCACATGTGTTAGAGCAACTGGGCAAAATGGCAAATAGATATGGAATCATTCGCGACGGACAAATGGTCTGCGAGATAACTGCCGAAGAAGTTACCGCTCAGTGTAGTGAATATCTACATCTTGAAACTAATGATGCCAACAAGGCTCTTGTAATTATGCAAGAAAAATTTCCCAACTTAAAATGCATTGCCATGCCGCAAAACGCAATTAGGATTCAAGGCTTTGCGAATGCAGCTTTGATTGGGGAGGCAATGAGCCATGCAGGCATAGCAGTATCGGCACTATACACACATAACCGCGATATTGAGGACTTTTTCGTTGAGAAGATGGGTGGTAACTAAAATGATCAATCTACTTCGCATGGATTTTTATCGTCTTTTAAAAGGCAAGATGCTCATGATAGGCATATGTATAATGGTTGCGATGATAGCGTTTATGACCGGAATGGCTGTGTTTGTTGAAAGTGAGGCCGCCGCGCAACTTATTGCAGACGGAACTCTAACAGTAACTACTCAAAATACGTCTTCGTCAGATGTGACTGACTCAAATAGTTCACAGACGGCCATAACAGGTTCGGATCAGATCAAATATATGAACGCGTCGTTCTTTGCCGGAGGCAGCACAAGCATCGTATTGTGCATTCTTGCAACATTATTCATTGTTACTGAATTTGAGTGCGGATTTGCTAAGAATGTTTTCTCGATCAGATTCAATAGGGGTGCATACTTTGCAAGTAAAGTCATAGTGGTCTTTGTATTAACGATAGCTCTAATGTTGTTTTCAATTGCACTCTCGTTGCTTGGAGCAACGATCTGCGGTTTCGATCTTGTCGCCTCACCATTTTCTGAGTGGGTGCAATGGTTTTGCTTGGGAACACTGGTTTTATTTGCCTATGAATTGATCCTCATTGCTATGGTTTTGATCACCCGCAATAAGGTCATCGCTATTATCGCCGCCGTGCTCTTATCCTTTGGCATTATCGGCAATTTTCTCACCATGCTAATAACACAGCTAATGCCAGGTTCCGAGATTTACAAAGGTATTTTGTTCACTAGCTTTATGGCAGTTGGTAATGGCGAGACCGGCATCGAAGCTTTGGGGCTTACAGTGATATTAACCGTGGGATTGGCTTATGCCTTGGTATTTGGTATTGCCGGATTTATCGCACTAAAGAAGCGGGATGTGTATTAAAGATGATTGCGCTAACAATTGCCTTAGCCCTAGTGTCTCTCATATGTTTGGTGTTGATCGTAAATACTGTTCGCAAAGAAAGGGAACTGCGTCGTATGGCGCAGTTCCTTAGTCTACGATCATCAAACGATAACTCACGCATACATCTAGAAATGCGGACGAGAGGACTGATTGATATCAGCGACAAGATAAATATAGAGTTGGACAGAGCGCGCGCACAAAAAATAGAATATCAGAAGCAGGAGCACGAATTTAAGCAAGGTCTTACCGAATTGTCGCATGATATTCGCACTCCGTTGGCAGGCGCACAAGGCTATTTACAACTTTTAGCTATGGATGATGAGCGCGCTATGCAACAACAGTATCTGAGCGGCATCAGCAGAAGGCTTTCGGATCTACGCTATCTGCTGGATCAGTTATTTTTGTATACTCAAGTTAGTGACGTAGATTATTCGCTTAAGTGTGAAGAGCTGGATGCCAATCAACTTCTTGGCAAATTTCTTGTTGAGTTTTATCCGCAATTTAAACAGTTTCAATGGGAGCCTGTTGTTGAATTGTCGGATGATAATTGTTTGATAGAGGCTAACTCTGAAGCTGTTTTGCGCATATTTAGAAATCTTATTTCAAATATGTTGCGCCACGGAAGTGCAAGTCCGAAAATATCGCAGAGCGGTAAAAGCTTTTTGTTTGAAAATCACGTGGCTAATCCTCAAATACTAGAGGTAGACAGGCTGTTTGAGCGCTTTTATTGCCAAGCCGTAAGCGGCGAAAGTAAAGCCTCAACATCCGAAAAGGGGAGTGGGCTTGGACTTGCAATTGTTTCGCAGCTTGCGCATGCAATGGGAGCTAAAGTGTCTGCCAAATTAACAGGCGATATACTACAAATAACTATTGAGTTTAGGTAAGTAATAAATCGGTGTTTCTCTACGAAACAGATTGCAGGTATGCGTCGGTTATCTTGCTGGATTCATCAATATATATGTCTTGAAGTTTTCCGGCCCAGCTTTCATACTCTGCAAATGCCTCCGGCTCGTTACTGGTGCCATTGGTGTACATAATCTGTGCCATAGCAGTCATGCCTTCGTTAGANNAGCTCTGCGATCTTTGCATTACTTATTTCTGACAAGCCTTCGATCATTTTTGCATCGATACCACCTGCCGGATCTACGATCACTTCCTCACCCTCAATGTATTCACCATTTTCATCCACCTCAGGCTCTTGAGGTTCTTCAGGCACATAATTAACCTTGAAGTCTTCAGCTTCAGATTTATAGGCTTCAATAAGACTTGGCGTAAGATCTAATAATCTTTTTGAATACTCGTCATGAATTGCTTTATAAAGCGGTTCATTTGGAGAAGGCCCAGAAGATTCACCTTGCTGTGAAGTGTCCGGTGGAGTGCTACTTACAGCACATCCGATTAGGCTAAAAGCAAGAATAAATGCAACTATAGAAGTTAAAAAAAGCTTGGATTTGTTCATGAATCCCCCTAATGGTTCATTTGCACTTAATGTGTATAGGCAATATGCATATGACAAACATAAAGATAGTAATTTAATATGTGGTATTTGGCAAGTAGCAAATGGTAAAAATATAGAAAGAATGTTGGGTAAGCTCGTTAAGAAGCGTGCAAAAAAGCAGCGCTCTAAAGAGTATATACAAAACATAATTGTTAACAATATTAATAATAAAAAATATTGAAATAATGAATATTGCAAATAAATAAGATAGTATACTGCTTAAATAATATAAATAAAAGGCTGGGAGGTTGATATGAAAACTCATGTTCTAAAACGTGTGACAGCATCATTTGTAGTTATGGTAGTTTTACTGTGCGCTGCATTTTTGTTCACACCACAGCAAGCTGAGGCTAAAGTCGATGTATCGAACGTTTTTCAAAGTTTTGATCAACTAGATTCGCAAGGAAATCTTATTAATGACGATATCCATACATTTCATACCAAGTTAGGTACTAAGCTAAGAATAAACTTTGAAACTCCTCCTGATGGTTTAGTGGACGGAATATATCTATCAATCATAAAGGATAAATAAACGATTATAAATGTACTAACTGACATCAGTTCTTTGAGTTCTTACACTGTAGATATCGGTAACAGTTTTGAAGAGGGAACCTATGAGGCATGGATAAGAATAATATCATATGTAACTAATACAGTTTCTGATACGCAAATGATCTATGAACCTTTTAAAGTAACCCATCAAACGCCTGTAGAGCCTACAGAAATCAGAGACAATGGAGCATTTTTTGTAGATACCCTCACATCTCAACATACGCCCGGGGCGGGAATTGTTCCTTCAAATACAACAATGACCTGGTTGAAATGTGAAAGCGATAATACGTCAGTATGCGAAGTATCTAGTGGCTTTGGTGGAGGTGTTTACTTTCCAAAGTCAGAAGGCATAGCAAATATCACCATAACATCTGAGAATGGCATCAAATACTTTACGAAGATATATGTTGTCAGCAGCGGCAATATGGTTTATCCAACAAAGATGACACTACCCAGCAAAGCAAACATGAATGTAAATGAAACGCTTACACTTGAGCCAAAACTAGAGCCCTCAAATGTAACAGTAAAGGAAGCAAGAGCGTATGACAGCAGCAATCCCGATGTAGCCACAGTTAACCCAAATGGAATCGTTAC